>NZ_JBFUHV010000124.1:0-27316 GCF_056402215.1 Rhodococcus sp. P4_B6
GTCGCCGAGATCGTGGCCCGCCTGCAGGGCAGTGGGGTGCCGGAGGCGGCGAAGGCGGCCGGGCAGGTGCTGGCGAAGTCGCCGACCGCGTGCGCGGTCACCCTGGCGTCGCTGCGCCGGGCCCGGGTGGCGGCCAGCCTCGAGGAGGTCCTCAACGAGGAGTTCCGGGTGTCCGTCGCCTGCCTGGGCTCGGCCGATCTGGTCGAGGGGATCCGGGCGCAGGTCGTCGCCAAGGACCGCAACCCGCACTGGTCACCCGCCTCCATCGACGACGTGACCGACGACGCCGTCGCAACATTCTTCACCCCCCTCGGCGACCTCGAACTCGGCCTCACGGCCCCTACGACAACCGGAGACCAGCAGTGACCGACTACGACACCATCCTCCTCGACCGCAAGGGCCGGGTCGGGATCATCACCCTCAACCGTCCGAAAGCGCTGAACGCGTTGAACTCCCAGCTTCTGCGCGAACTCGTCACGGCAATCGAGGAACTCGATGGCGACAGCGACATCGGCGCCATCCTCATCACCGGGTCCGAGCGGGCGTTCGCCGCAGGCGCCGACATCAAGGAGATGCAAACCAAGTCCTACATGGACGTCTACCTCGACGACTTCTTCTCGATCGGCGACCGCATCGCCGCCGCCCGCAAACCCATCGTTGCCGCGGTGGCGGGATACGCCCTCGGCGGCGGGTGCGAACTGGCGATGATGTGCGACATCCTGCTCGCCGCCGACACCGCCAAGTTCGGTCAGCCCGAGATCAAACTCGGCGTCATCCCCGGAATCGGTGGCTCACAGCGCTTGACCCGCGCCGTCGGCAAGGCCAAGGCGATGGAACTGTGCCTGACGGGCCGGAACATGGACGCCGAGGAAGCCGAACGGGCCGGACTCGTCGCCCGCATCGTCCCGGCCGCCGACCTGTTCGACGAGGCACTGCTCACGGCCACCACCGTCGCCGAGATGTCGCTGCCCGTCGCGATGATGGCGAAGGAAGCGGTCAACCGGTCGTTCGAGACCACCCTCACCGAGGGAATTCGCTTCGAACGACGCGTATTCCACTCGACATTCGCCACCGAGGACCAGAAGGAAGGCATGGCCGCGTTCGTCGAAAAGCGGTCGCCGGCGTTCACCCACCGGTAATCCCTCACCCGACCCGAACACCCCGCAGCGAGCATCCGTAGCGGGGTGTTCGTGTTTGTGCCGTCCTCGACTTTCGCGAGCGGACAAACTGGCCGCGAAGCGCTATACCGGCACGACCACCGAATCGTTCTCCACCGGCTGATCTTTCGACCGCCGGTCGAGTGCGGTGGCGACGAGGAGAACGGCGAGCGCGGCCACGGTGAGTGCGGCACCCATCCAGATCGGGGACGTGAAGCCGAGTCCCGCGGCGATGGTGATGCCGCCGAGCCAGGCCCCGAGTGCGTTGCCCACGTTGAAGGCGGCGATGTTGGCGCCGGACGCCATGGTCGGCGCCTGCGCCGCGTAGTTCATGATGCGCATCTGCAGTCCGGGAACGGTCGCGAATCCGAAGAGCCCCATGAGGAACAGGGCGACGATCGTCATCGGCTTGCTGCCTGCGGTGAGGGCGAACACGACGAGCACGACGGCGAGCACGGCGAGGACCGTGGTCAGCGTGCGGGTGAGCGCCTTGTCGGCGGCGCGTCCGCCGAGGACGTTGCCGACGAACAGGCCGCCGCCGAAGAGCACGAGGAGCCACGGGACGCTGGTAGACGCGAATCCGCCGACCTCGGTGAGCGTGAACGCGATATAGGTGAACGCACCGAACATGCCGCCGAATCCGAGAATGGTGACGGCGATCGAGAACCACACCTGCGGATTCCGGAAGGCCCGCAGTTCGCTGCGCAGACCGGCAGGTTCCGGTGCGTCCGCCGCACGGGACACGGACGGCACCAGCGCGGTGATGCCGATCAAGGCCACGACGCCGATGACGGTGATGGCCCAGAACGTGGAGCGCCAGCCGAACTGCTGGCCGAGGAACGTGCCGAACGGGACACCGAGAACGTTGGCGATGGTCAATCCGGCGAACATCGTCGCGATGGCCGCGGCCCGCTTGCTCGCGGGCACGAGGTCCGCGGCGAGCACCGACCCGATGCCGAAGAACGCGCCGTGGCACAGGGCCGCGAGGACGCGTCCGCCCATCATGACCTCGTAGGTCGGGGCGAGCGCCGACAGGAGGTTGCCGCCGATGAACAGCACCATCAGCGCCTGGAGGACCGTTTTGCGGTCGAAGCGGGTGACCGCCGCGGTGATGACGATGGCTCCGACGGCGACGGAGAGGGCGTAGCCGGAGATGAGGTAGCCGGCCACGGACTCGCTCACCTGAAAGTCGGCCGACACCTCCGGCAGCAGTCCCATGATGACGAATTCGGTGAGACCGATCCCGAAGCCGCCCATTGCGAGGGCGAGCAGACCCAGTGGCATCGCGGCCACTCCTTTCGTACAGACTCGAGAGATAAGAGCGCTAGCTCGAATACCGCGTCTGCATTAGTTGCAGGCGCGTCATAAATAGTTGCACACGCCTGCTACGTGCGCAAGCTGGTATTCTGACCTGGCACTCGTATCCACAGGAGGTGGCCATGGCAGTCGCTGACGACGCCGTCGAGATCCGGTCGCAGGGATGGCGCACGCTCGCGGCCCTGCATGGTTTGCTCGAGGCGGAACTCGAACGCGCCCTGCAGCGGGGTCACGACCTCTCGGTGGTCGAGTACACGGTGCTCGACGCACTGAGCCGCCAGGACGGCTGGCACATGCGGATGGCGCAGCTCGCCCGCGCGGCCGCGCTGAGCAGCAGCGCCACCACCAGGCTGGTGAACCGATTGGAGAACCGCGGCCTGCTCACCCGGATCCTGTGCGACGACGACCGTCGCGGCATCTACACCGAACTCACACCCGCGGGCCGGGCGGCGCTGGACGAGGCGCGTCCCACCCACGACGCCACGCTGGAAGCGGCGCTCGACCGGGCGGCCGAGGTTCCCGAACTCGCCCACCTCGCCCGCACCCTGCACGAGCTCCCCGCATAGGTGAGTGGCAAAGCGTGCGGGAGCACACTTTGCCACTCACGTCAGGACAGCGGTGTGAAGTCGCGCGACGCGATGTACTCCGGCCGTGGCCGCGGTGCGGCGAACGGCGCGACGAGCGTGTTCTCGACACTGTTGAACACCAGGAACAGATTCGACCGCGGGTAGGGCGTGATGTTGTTGCCCGACCCGTGCATGACGTTGGAGTCGAACCACAGCGCGGTGCCCGCCGCACCGGTGAACTGGTCGATCCCGAACTCCGCGGCCATCCGGGTCACATCCTCCCGGCGCGGAACCCCGACCTCCTGCTCGACGAGCGAGGACGTGTAGTTGTCGTCGGGGGTGGCGCCGACGCACTGGACGAACCGCTTGTGCGAACCGGGCATCACCATCAGCGACCCGTTGAACGGGTAGTTCTCGGTGAGCGTGATCGAGCAGCTCACGGCCCGCGGCACCGGGAGCCCGTCCTCGGCGTGCCAGGTCTCGAAGTCCGAGTGCCAGTAGAAGCCGGTGCCCTTGAAACCTGGCATGGAGTTGATCCGGCTCTGGTGGATGTAGACGTCGGAGCCGAGGAGTTGTCGCGCGCGGTCGAGAATCCGGCCATCGCGGATCAGCGCGGCGACCACGTCGCTGCGCCGGTGGACGTCGAAGACCGACCGGACCTCGTCGGAACCGCGTTCGGTGATGACGCGACCGCTGTCGCGCATCGACGGGTCCCGGGACAGCCGGTCGAGTTCCTCCCGGCACGTCATCACTTCGCCGGTGTTCAGGACGTGGTCGACGATGGTGAAGCCGCGCGCCTCGTGTCCGGCGAGGGCGGCCGCGTCGAAGGGTCCGTCCGCGGGCGTTCCCCAGGCGGCAGGTTCGTTCCGTTGGAGCATCGACGGCTCGGAGGTGATCCGAGTGGGGTAGCGATCGTTGTGGTTGGTGAATCCCTGAACCTCAGCTACCTGAGTCATTGTCCCTCCTCGGCACTTACCTCTGCTTCACTGTCGCTACGGCGACAGAGTCTTCTGATCGGCGCGGAGCCGCTGGACGGCGTCGTCCAGGTGTTCGGCGAGCAGTTTCTGCACCTCGTCAGCCGTGCCCGACCGGATCGCCTCGCGCAGGGTCGCGTGTTCCTGCGCCTGCTCGCGAATGTCGTCGTACGTGGTCTGCAGTGCACCCAGGCACATCCGGGTCTCGATCAGCAGCGTCCGCGCCGCGCGGATGAGCCGCGGGCTCTGCGCGCTCTCCACCAGGATCTGGTGGAACTGCTGATCTGCGTCCGACACGGCGGCGGCGTCGCCGCGCTCGGCCGCGGCCTGCATCACGAGCACGGTGGGTTCGAGCGCCAGGTAGGTGGCTTCCCGGCGACCGTCGGCGAGAATCATCTCGAGGGCCCCGCKCTCGATGACCGACCGGCTGCGGTACACGTCGACGACGTCGTCGAGGGTCAGTTCCGTCACGAAGATCCCGCGGTGACGGATGCTGTGCAGTATGCCCTCGGATACGAGCCTCTGCATGGCTTCGCGCAGGGGTCCGCGCGAGACCTGGAAATGCGCGGCCAGTTCCGCCTCGCCCAGCTGTGCACCCGGTTCGAGCGCACCCTTCATGATGGCGACCCGCAGGCGGTCCGCGATGAATTCGGCAGTCGATTGACGACTGACGGGTTCCAGGTCAGTCAGAGCCATGACTGTGGCCTTTCTCGAACAAGGTTCCTAACGACGGTTGCACCGCCGTGTGGCCTGCAAGACGCAGGCCTTCCCAGATGGTCACCTGGTTTGCCGTGAGGACCGGCTTGCCGAGGCGCTGCTCGAGAGTACTCAGCGCACCCAGCGTCCTCATGGCCGTGTCGGGGATGAGCAGGGCTTCGGCGTCCGGATGGTCGTTCTCCACCGCGAGTTCCACCACGGATTCGGGGCTGAGCTGACCGACCTCGGCGGCGGTGTCGATCCCCGCACTCGACATCGACAGCACCTCGATGCCGGCGGCGGCGAGGAATTCGACGAACAGCTTCGCGACGTCCTCCGGGTAGCTCGCGGCCACCGCGACCCGGGTGATCCCCAGGGCGTGCAGGGCGTTGACGAACGCGAAACTGGTGCTGGACGTGGGCACACCGGTGGCGGCGGCGAGCGCATCGGCCTGCTGCTTCGCGCCGTCGGGGCCGTAGACGAAGCTGCCCGACGTGCACGCCCACACGACGGCGTCCGGCTTCTCGCCGGCGAGCAGCGCGGCCCCGCCGGCGAGTTTCTCGGGGCTACCGAGGTCGAGCAGTTCGGGCACGGCGTGCAGGTCGGTGCCGTAGATGTGCACGACCGGCAGATCGACTCCGAGCATCTCCGCGGCGAAGGGGTAGTCGTCTTCGGCGGCGTGGTCCGGGTAGATGAATCCCACAGTGGGGGTCGGCGTGCTCGTCATGCGTTCTCCTCGTTCCGTGTCGTGGGGGTGTGTCAGAAGACGTTGCGGAGCCACTTCCCGGGCCCCGTCATGGGGAGTTTCATCCGGCCCAGACAGGCCCAGATCGTGAGCTGGTTGGCGGTGAGCACCGGTTTGCCGAGTTCCTGTTCGAGCGGCGCGATGACGTCGTAGGTCGGCAGGTTGGTGCAGCTGACGAAGATCGCCTCCGACCGGGGGTCGTCCGCCGCGATGATCCGCTCGGCGATCGTGCGGTAGTTGACCTTCCAGATGCCGCCGCCGAGCCCGAGGTGATCGGAGCGCACCACCTCGGTGCCGGCCTCGTTCAGGAACGCGTGCAACCGTTCGGTCAGCGGGGCGTCGTACGGCGTGATCACCGACAGCCTGCTCAGCTCGAGGTGCTCGATCGCCTCGACCAGCGCCCCGGACGTGGTGACCGCGTGCAGGGCGCCGGCCTCGCAGATCGCGTCGCACAGCGTCCGCTCGTATTCGAGGCCCTTGATGAAACTTCCCGACGTGCACAGATAGGCCACGACCTCCGGCTCGACGTGCAGGACGTCGCGCGTCGCCGCCATGAGGTGTCTTCGCTCGGACACGAGTTCGGCCATCTCCAGGCTGACGGGCACGGGTTCGTACGGCGTGCGCGCCAGATGCAGGCTCACCTCGAGGGGAGCCCAACGCCACAGTTCACGTTCGAGCGCCAGGTCGAACGGGGCGATGATGCCTATTCCCCGTTGCGCGATCGGCCCCTCGAATTCGGGAATGTTCAGTTCCAACACCAGGCCTCACCTTCGATTCGGCCGCGCCCGAGCATTATCAGATTGTTGACAATCATACGAGTTACTCTTACGGTGTCAACGTGAGTCGGAACCCGATCGTCGCGGTGCTACATGCCCACGTTCTGCCGAGCGACGAACTCATGGCACCGGTCGCGTCCCGTGCCGAAGTTCGCTACACCGGCAAGGCGGGGCTGAGCGACGCCCTCGACGGCGCGGACGTGCTGTTTCTCTACGACTTCCTCACCGACGCGGTGCCCGGAGCGTGGCATGCCGCCGGTTCCCTGCAGTGGCTGCACATCGCCGCGGCCGGCGTCGATCCCGTCATGTTCCCCGAGGCCCGCGACAGCGACGTCACGATCACCAACTCCCGGGGCGTGTTCGACGGCGCGATCGCCGAGTACGTGCTCGCCCAGATCCTCGCGTTCGCGAAGGATCTGCCGGGTTCGCTGCGACTGCAGCAGTCCCACACGTGGCAGCACCGCGAATCCGAGCGGATCGCGGGCCGCACCGCCCTGATCGTCGGCACCGGCCCCATCGGCCGCGCCACCGCCCGACTTCTCCGCGCAGCGGGGATGAAGGTCAGCGGTTCGGGTCGCACCGCCCGCGACGCCGATCCCGACTTCGGGACGGTCACCGCCACCGAAGATCTCCCGGAGCAACTCGCGGCCGCCGATTACGTGATCGCGGTGGCCCCGCTCACCGAGCAGACCCGTCACCTGTTCCGCGATACGACGTTCGCCGCTATGAAGCCGGGCGCGCGGTTCGTCAACGTCGGACGGGGTGAGCTCGTGCGCACCGACGACCTCGTCGCCGCGCTGCGGGCGGGAACGATCGCGGGCGCCGCGCTCGACGTGTTCGACACGGAACCGCTCCCCGCGGACCATCCGCTCTGGGACATGACGAACGTGTCGATCACGCCCCACAATTCGGGCGACTTCGCCGGCTGGCGCGACGACCTCATCACCGTGTTCACCGACAATTTCGAACGCTGGGTGACGGGGTACCCGCTCGAGAACGTAGTTGACAAGCACCTCGGGTACGTACCGAGCCGATGATGACAGGGCCCGAACGTCCAGGCTGAAGGAGTTCTCATGAATCCCACCGACATGACCGCCGTCGAACTGGTCACGGCCTACTCGTCCGGAGAACTTTCGCCGGTGGAGGCGACGCAGGCGATGCTCGACGCCATCACCGAGCGTGATCGCGCCATCAACTCGTACTGCCTCGTCGACGAGGAGCGGGCGCTCGCGCAGGCCCGGAAGTCCGAGGAGCGCTGGAACACCGGCTACTCCAAGGGACTGCTCGACGGCGTCCCGATCTCCATCAAGGACATCTTCCTCACCGACGGCTGGCCGACGCTCCGCGGATCGCAGGCCGTCGACGAGGACCAGCCGTGGGACGTCGACAGTCCCGTCGCCGCCCGGCTGCGCGAGGACGGGATGGTGTTCCTCGGCAAGACCACAACCCCCGAGATCGCCTGGAAGGCCGTCACCGACAGCGCTCTGTGCGGCATCACCCGCAACCCCGCCGACCCGACCAAGACGGCCGGCGGTTCTTCGGGCGGCAGTGCCGCGGCGGTCGCCGCGGGTCTCGGTCCCTGCTCCGTCGGCACCGACGGCGGCGGCAGTGTGCGGATCCCCGCGTCGTTCTGCGGCGTCGTCGGTTTCAAGCCCACCCACGGCCGGATCCCCCTGTTCCCGGCGAGCCCGTTCGGGCCGCTGGCGCACGCCGGCCCGATCACCCGCACGGTCGAGGACGCGGCGCTGCTGATGGACATCCTGGCGTTGCCCGACCCGCGCGACCCGACGTCGCTCGCGCCGTCCCCGACCACCTTCCGCGGCGAAATCGGCCGCGACGTGGTCGGACTCGGCGTCGCCTACTCCCCCACACTCGGCTACGTGACCGTCGATCCGGAGGTCCGGGCGATCGTCGACCGGGCGGTGCAGGCCATCGACGCGGCGGGCCTGCCGGTCACCGCCGCCGACCCCGGGTTCGGCGATCCGATCGACGCCTTCGAACTGTTGTGGGCGGCCGGGGCCGCCGCCATGCTGAAGAATTTCCCGGAGGGGGCACGCGACAAGGTCGACCCGGGCCTCGGCAAGGTCTGGGAACGAGGCGAGAAGTTCAGCGCGGTCGAGTATCTCGACGCTCGCGCGGTCGCCGCGGACATCGGCATCACGATGGGCAAATTCCATCTGACGCACAATGTCCTGCTCACACCCACCGTCCCCATTCCGGCTTTCGAGGCGGGCCACGACGTCCCGCCGGGCAGCGACCTCACCGGCTGGCCGCAGTGGACGCCGTTCACGTACCCGTTCAACCTGACCCAGCAGCCGGCGATCAGCATCCCGGTCGGTCGCACCGCGGCGGGTCTGCCGGTGGGCCTGCAGATCATCGGCCCCCGGCATTCGGACGACCTCGTGCTCGCGGTCGCACGGTACGCGGAGCACGTCCTCGGCTAGGTCGGCCGAAAAGCACCCGATTCGCGCTGCATCCGAGGATGATCAGAACTGGGCCCGGTGCTCCGAACATCTGCTCTGCTGCCGGGCGACAGTTGCCTGACAGAAGTTTTCGGGGTCGAGGAGAGCCCGGGAGAGTAGATGACAGCAATGCCGGTGTCCGGGGTCCCGCCGCATTCGCCGCAGGACCGGGATCCGTTCGCCCCGGGCATGGTCGTCGCCACTCGATACACACTCCTCGGACGATTCGCCGGACCCGACTGGGTGCAGTGGTGGCACGCGCACGACACCGAACTGTGCAGGGACGTCTCGCTCAGCCTCGTCGACTCGGCGCACCTCCGCGACACCGACACCCGTCCGGATCCGGTGGCGCGGTTCTGCCGGAACACCACCGGCACCAGCTTCAGCCACGAGGGGCGGATCGCGCAGGTCTACGACATCGCGGTGGTCGGCGACCGGATCGCCGTGGTCGCGGAATGGACGCCCGGATGGCGTCTCGCGGATATCGCGCGCACGGTTCCGCGGCCGCTGGACGCCGCGCGCATCGTGCGCGACCTCGCCGCCGCCACCGCGGACGCGCACCATTTCGGTGCGCGCATCTCACTCGATCATCCCAACCGGGTACGGATCTCCCGGGAAGGACTCGCGGTCCTCGCCTTCCCCGCCACCCTCGCCGCCGCGAGCACGGCCGACGACGTCGCCGGCCTCGGCGCGCTGCTGTACGCACTGCTGCTCGGCACGTGGCCGCTGCCGTCGTGCGGCGAGACCCACGCGGCCGGACTGCCCCCCGCCGGTCGTCGGGGTGACGGTTCCGTCGTCCCGCCGCATCGGGTGCGGCCCACGATTCCCCGGCGACTGTCCGACGTGGCCGTCAACGCGCTCACCCGGCGACCCGGGATGGACACCGCGCAGGCGGTGGTCGACGCCCTCGACCGGATGCTGGCGGACGCGCGGGCTCGGTCGGCTCCCGCGTTCGCCCCGAAGAAGAAGGTCCGCCCGAAGGCCGACGACCGGTCGGCCCGATCGAGGGCGCCGCTTCCCGCGATGAGCGCTGCACTCGCCGTGGTCGTCGCCCTCGGCGCCGCCGGGTGGGCGATCGGCACCTCGTTCACCGCGTCGGACGCACCGCCCGCGGCTGTCGCGGACAGCACGCTCAGCGAGATCGTGCCCGCGCCGGAACCCGACCCGGTACCGCTGATCCCGTCGTCCGCGACCGTCTACTCCCCCCAGCACTTCCCGGACAACGGGACGAGCGCGTCGCTCGCGGTCGACGCGAACCCGGCAACGTTCTGGGCCACCGACCGCTACCCGCAGCAATTGCCGCCGACGAAGGGCGGAGTGGGCCTGATCGTGTCGTTCCCCAAGCCCGTCGATCTGCGGACCGTCTGGATCGAATCACCGACGCCGGGCACCAGGGTGGAGATCCGGACCGCGCCCGCCGCCTGGGCCAACATCGGCCACACCCAGTTGCTCGGCGCCGCCACGCTCGCGCCCGGAGTCACCCGGATCGCCGCCCGCACGCCCGCACCCACCACCCGCGTCCTCGTGTGGATCTCGGGCCTGTCCCCGGTCGAATCCGGATTCCAGTCGAGCCTGTCGGAGATCGGGTTCCTGGGCGGCGGCGCATGAGTCGCGACATCTTCGGCCCCACCCAGCCGAACACGGGAAGCACCGCGCGCGACCACCTCGCGAACGAACGCACCTATCTCGCGTGGCATCGCACCGGCATCAGTGTCGCCGCACTCGGTGTGGCGGTGGCGAAGTTCGCCCCACACCGCGGCGACCACGCCATTGCCGCCGGATTCATTCTGATCGGCGCGGGCCTGCTGGTATCCGCCTACGGCACCTACCGATACCGGGTCATCAGCAGGCAGATCGAATCCGGGGTATTCGCGCCGGCGACGTTCGCCGCCGTCGTCACCTCCAGCGTCGTCACACTGCTCGCGCTCCTCGCCGTGCTGGTTCTACTCTGACCCCGGCGCGGCCTCGACGCAGCGGAATCCGATGTGGCTCATCCCGGTGTCGACCATCTGCGGCCGCCGGGCCGCGGGCCGGTATCGGCGGCAGTAGCTGTCTGCGCAGAGGAACGATCCACCCTTGATCACTCGCCGCGGAACCCGGAACTGGGGTTGACGCGGGTCGAAGCTCTCCGCCATGCCGGGTCCACGCGGATTGCGTGGCGCACAGCACGACTGCGCGGTGTCGTCGTGCCGATCGGCGTACCAGTCGGCGGTCCACTCCCACACGTTTCCCGCCATGTCGAACAGACCGTAGTCGTTGGGCCGATAACTACCGACGGCGGTCGTGGTGCCGTACCCGGGGTCGGCGCGCCACGGGAAGTCCCCGTGCCAGTAGTTCGCCGGCGGCGGGGACTCGGAGTCCGGGGTGTCGCCCCAGGTGAATTCGGCCTGGTCGAGACCGCCGCGCGCCGCGGCCTCCCACTGCGCCTCGGTGGGGAGGGACCGTCCGGCCCACTGTGCGTACGCGGCCGCGTCCTCGTGGGCGACGTGGACGACGGGATGCCGTTCACGACCCGCGACCGTCGACGCCGGTCCGGTGGGGCGGTGCCAGGACGCGCCGACCGTCCAGGTCCACCACTGGCTCAGGTGACGGAGATCGACTGGCCCGCGGGTGGGAGTGAACACCATCGATCCGGGTTGCAGATTCTCCGCGGGAGCCCCGGGAAAGTCGGCGGGGTCCAGCGGACGCTCGGCGACCGTGACGTAACCGGTGTCCCGGACGAACGTCGTGAACTGTTCGTTGGTGACCTGGTACGCCTCGATCGCGAACGCGTCGACCGCCACCCGATGCGCCGGACCCTCTTCCGGATAGTGCCGATCCGAGCCCATGGTGAACGTCTGGGCGGGGATGCGACGGACATCGGAAACGGTCACGGTATCCACGAAGTCTCCCCTTCCGACTGCTCAGGTGACGGCCGGCGAGAAGACGCTCGTCCAATCGTTCTTCATGCTTACCACGGTCCAGTTGTTTGCTCGTGCCTCTTCGAGGGCCTGCTCGGCGCCGGCGACGTAGTCGAATTCGCGATCGGCGTCGTCGTGCAGGATCAGCACCCGCAGGGACGGGCGGTCGGGCAGCCCGGAGAACGCCAGCATCGGCAGGTCGCCGTTGGAGTTGCCGACCGACAGGATCGGCCGACGCCCGATCCTGCTCCAGATCCGGACCGGTTTCTCCGGTCCGTCGTCGAAGAAGTCCATCGCCGCCTTGTAGAGCAGCTCCGTCCGGCCTTCCTCGGCGCGGTAGGAGAGGCCGAGTGCGCTGCCGATGATCCGTTCCGGCGGCACCCCGTAGAGCTGCCCTGCGATCGGGCGCATGAAGTCCCGGTCACCGCCGGACGCGAGGTAGATCGTGAATCCGTTGGCCTCCAGGTAGCGCAGCAGTTCGACCATCGGTGCGTATCCGCAGCCCCGGTACGGTCGACCGAGCGTCGGATGGTCCGCCCCGTCGAAGAATGCGGTGACGCGGGCGTCGTAGTCCTCGACGCTGACCTCGTCGAACGCCCGGGTGATCGCACCCATCAACAGCTTCAGATCCGCGTCGTCGCCGTGATAATGCTTGACCATCGCGGCGCCGAGCCATTTCAGGTCGTGCTCGTGCGCGGCCTGCCAGGGCTGCGTCTGCTGCAGATCGGGATCGGCGGCGGCCATCTCCGCCAAGCGCCGGATCGTGAAGTCGAGTTGGATCGGCATCGGCTTCTCGCACCACAGTGTGCCGTCGTTGTCGAAAACGGCGACCCGGTCCGCAGGCTCGACGAAGTCCGGCCCGCGCGCCGTTACCCGTCCGACGAAGTCCTCGATCGCGGACCGCGTCGATCCGTCCGCCCAGGAACCACCCAGTCCGGCACCCATCCCGGTCAGTCCTTCGACAGGAAGGCGTGCAGCTTCGCCACCGCGTGGTCGATCGTGAAGCTTGCCGGCTCCTGCCGCGGAGGAAATTCCTTGAACGTCTCGAGGAATTGAGTCGTGATGACCGTTCCGTAGATCGCGATGTAGTCGTGGTCGAGGAACCAGTCCCAATAGGTGTTCGACGTGATATCGGCCCGCTCGAACGGGTCGGTGCGCAGGTTGAACAGTTTCGGTAGCCGCAGTGGAGTGAACGGCTCCGCCCACAGTCCGAGGGTGCCCTGCGCCCGCTGCTCCATGAACACGATCTTCCAGTTGTCGAAACGGATGCCCAGCACGTCGCAGTCGTCGGAGAAATAGACCATGCCCCGGCGCGGGGACTTGTCGACCTCACCGGTGAGATACGGCAGCAGGTTGTAGCCGTCGATGTGCGCCTTGAACCTCTTGCCGCCGGCGTCGTGACCGCTCTTCAGTTGCTCGACGACCTCGGGCGCACCCGCGGCGGCGAGGAAGGTGGGCAGCCAGTCGTGGTGCTGAACGATCTCGTTGGAGACCACGCCGGCGGGAATCTTGCCCGGCCAGCGGATCACTTCCGGGACGCGGAACGCGCCCTCCCAGTTGGTGTCCTTCTCGCTGCGGAACGGTGTGGTCGCGCCGTCCGGCCAGGTGTTCGCGTGCGGGCCATTGTCGGTGCTGTAGATGACGATGGTGTTCTCGGCGAGACCGAGTTCGTCGACGGCGTCGAGCAACTGGCCGACATGCTTGTCGTGATCGACCATGGTGTCGTGGTAGGGCGACTGCCAGTGCCCGGCCTGCCCGATGCTTTCCGGCTTCGTGTGCGTCCGCAGGTGCATGTGTGTGGTGTTCATCCACACGAAGAACGGGGTTTCGGCCTCCTTCTGCCGCGTGATGAAGTCGATTGCCGCGGCGACCGTCTCGTCGTCGATGGTCTCCATCCGCTTCTTGGTCAGCGGCCCGGTGTCCTCGATGCGCTGCTTCCCGAGCGGCCCGTATCGCGGATCGACCTCACCGGCGTCTTCCTCGGTGGCCCAGCAGTGGAGGACGCCGCGCGGCATCATCACCTCGTGCAGTTTGGGATAGTCCTGCGCGCTGGGATAGTCGGGGAGCTCGGGTTCTTCCTCCGCGTTGAGGTGATAGAGGTTGCCGAAGAATTCGTCGAACCCGTGCACGGTCGGCAGATATTTGTTCAGGTCGCCGAGATGGTTCTTCCCGAACTGCCCGGTGGCGTATCCGAGTGGCTTGAGCAGTTCGGCGATGGTGGGGTCCTCCGGCGACAATCCGACGTCGACTCCTGGGATTCCCACCTTGCTCATGCCGGTGCGGTACACGCTCTGCCCGGTGATGAACGACGCCCGGCCCGCGGTACAGCTCTGTTCCCCGTAGGAATCGGTGAACCTCATCCCCTCGTCGGCGAGGCGGTCGATGTTCGGTGTGCGGTAGCCCATCAGCCCGTCGCTGTAGCAGCTGAGATTGGTGATACCGATGTCGTCGCCCCAGATGACCAGAATGTTGGGTTTCGCGTCCGTCATCTGTCTCTCCTCGCATCATCGGGGGAATCGCAATCCTGACGATGCTCGCGGGACGTCCCGGCCACATCACCCGCGCCGGGTGAGAACCTCGTGCCGCCGACCTGCGTCAGTCCGGCGGCACCGACGCCGGTCGGTCCACGGCCAGGATGTACACGCTGATCACCATCACCCACACCGGAAACACCAGCGTTACCCAGAGACTGAAGCTGACGACCACCAGGAGCGTGACTGACAGCACGTAGGTGGCGACGGCCAGCCAACGCGGCATCAGCCCGGTGCGCAGCCAGATGGTCCCCAGCGAGATCATGAACACCCCGGCCATGCGCACCCCGTACACGTTGTTCACGTGCAACATCACCTCGCGGCCGAAGTAGACCAGGTCGTTCTGCGGAGCGGTCGGCAGCCGGGATATGGCGAGCATTCCACCGGCGAGGGCCATCGACACGAAGGTCGTCGCGAGGAACAACAGCCCACTGCCCAGGAAGACGGTCGAGAAGAATCGGTCTTCGAGTTCTCCGAGCCGGTCGCGAATGACGCCGATGAACCACAGGAACGCGATGCCCGCGAAGGGCGCGAGGACCAGGGCCGCCGTGATCTGCGTCTGGTGACTCACCCACGGGGTGCCCGCGGCGCCCGGCAGTGCGCTGCGCAGCAGGACGATGCTGGAGGCGAACAGGACGCCGAAGACGACACCGGCGACGGCTGCGGCCCGTGGGGTCCGCAGCCGGTGGTACTCGGCATCGCCCCGTGTGCCGGCCATGAGATCAGTCTTCGCCGCGGTCGTGCTCCGGGGCAACAGGGACCGCCGGTCGAGCAGCTACCCGGAAGCCTCCAGTGTCGCTTTGAGAACGGTGACGTCCAGCGTGGCCGCCAGATCGGCGATCGTCACACCCGACAGGGTGTCCCGCCACGCACGCTCGGCGTCGGCCATGACCTTCGCGATGCCGCAGGGGGTCGTGCACTGTTCCGGTGGCGCGGCGAGCAGCCCCTGCTGCCGGATCTCCGTGCACCGAAACGCCGGTGCCGCGCCGTCGACCGCCTGCACGACGTCGAGCACCGTGATGTCCCCGGGGGCACGGGTGAGGACGTACCCGCCGTCGCGGCCCTCGGTCGGGTGGACGAGGCCGGCCCGTGCCAGCGACTGCAGGTGCTTGGCGAGATAGGACTTCGACACCCCGTGCAGGTCTGCCAGCCGCGCGGTCGGCACCGGACCCTCGGCCTGGCTGAGCACGACGCAGCAGTGGAGCGACCACTCCACACCACCGGAAATCTTCATGCTCACGACCCTATTTGCGCAACCATTCGTCCAGGGTGGTCGGGGCGATCCAGGCGCCGGCGCCGGGTGTCGGCGTGATGGCCGCGTCGTCGAGTTGCGCACCGAAGTAGCCGGCGGCGGGATCGGTCGTCACGGACCGCTTGTCTCCGGTCGACGCGAACAGCCGGCGCACCAGTTCGTCGATGCCCAGCGGCTCGGGACCGGCGATCTCGACGGTGCCGTTCAACGGGGAGCCTGCGGCAACCTCCGCCACCCGCGACACGACGTCACGCGAGGCGATGGGCTGCAGGTGCGCCGGCGTCGCGTGCACCGTGTCGCCGACGGTCCCGGCGTCGGCGATGCCCGCGATGAACTCGAAGAACTGGGTCGATCGCACGATCGAGTAGGGCACTGGGCCCGCCTTGACCAYGTCTTCCTGTGCGACCTTGGCCCGCAGGTATCCCGAGTCGGGAAGCCGGTCGGCGCCGACGATCGACAGGACCACGTGGTGCCCGACGCCGGCGGCCTCCTCGGCGGCGAGCATGTGCTTCGTCGAGTCCCGGAAAAACGCCAGGACGTCGTCGTCCGCCCACGACGGCGAGTTGGTCAGGTCCACCACCGCGTCGGCTCCCGCGACGGCTTCCGCGACGCCCTTGCCGGTGGTCGTGTCGATTCCGTCGGCGCGGCCGAGTGCCACGACGTCGTGCCCGGTCTTGCCGAGCGTGGCCGCGACCTGCCGTCCGATCAGTCCGTTCCCGAAAATGACGATCTTCACGTCTTCTCTCCTTTACTCGGATAAATCGTATCCGAGTTTACTCCGACAAGCGTTGTCCGAGTCAAGGCCCGCATCACGCCGATTCCGGCCGCACCACGACGGGCACCCCCTCGTACGGCGCGAGGGTGATCGGGAAACTGTGCAGCTCGTCCACGGCGCCGATCTGTTCGTCGGTGAACAGGTTGACCGCGGGCGAGCCCGCGGGCAGGAACTGCGACTGGACGGTCGCGGCGATCTCCTCGGACGTGAAGTTGAGGACCGTGACCTCCAGACTCGCGTCCGCCAGTTCGTGGACCATCACGAGCAGCCCCTTGTGCGACACGGTCGGCACGTCGAGCTGGACGGCGGTGGCGATGCCGAATCGGTTCCGGATGTCGATGATGCGGGCCAAGCGGCGTGCGAAGGACGTCGGATCCTGCAGTTGCACAGGCAAACTCCCGTACAGACTGTGTCCGCGGGGAATGCCCGACTCCGACCGTTCGGCGTCCGGGTTGACGCCCATCAGGTCGTGCGCACCCCGGTTGATCCAGCGGGTGTCCCCCTCCGCGAGGAGATCGGCGACGTCCTCGGACGGCACGGGAAGCAAACCGCACAGGTCCCAGCCCGACAGAGCGAACACTCCCGGCTGGAGTGCGTTGAACATCGCCAGCAGCAGGTGGGCCTGCTTGACGGTGTCGATGTCGGCGGCGTCCATCCGGTCGAGGTCGCGGATGCCCAGCGCGGCGGTGATGACACTGGCTGTCGTGCACGCGATCCCGTTCGTGGTGAACGTGCGGTTGTACGGCGCCCACCGCCCGGTGAGCCGCTCGCAGAGGTCCTTGCGGATGCGGTCGCCGAGGTCCGACCCGGTGACGGACTCGCCGCCGTAGTCGAACTCGTCGTCCTTGTGCAGCGTCGCGAAATGGACCAGCTCGAACGTCAGCTCGTCGTGATTCTGCAGAGCATGGACGAGCGAAGCCGCGTCGACGCCGTGATCGCGGGCGAGGTTCATCGTCAACCGGAGGAATTCGGTGTTCCCCATGACCAGCGCGTGATGGTAGGCGGGGCGATTGATGAAGTCGTACGACAGGTCGGCGCCGGTCGTGCCCATCGCCTTGATGTCGTCGATGGTGAGGTTCAACTCCTGGAACGTGAATCCGCCCATCTTCCGCACGATGCTGGCGATGAGGTGATTCGCCGCCTCCGACAGCGGGTGCCCCTCCGACCAGCCGGGGAGTCCCTCGGTGCGGCGTTCCACCCCGAGGAAACCGTTGGCGTCCAGGCGGAGCGCGCCTGCGCCGAGGTCCGCGATGGAATGGCATGCGTCGCCGATGACGAGGCGCATGCCCGCGAACGACGGATCGAGCCAGTTGATCGACGGCTGCCCCGCCTTGAAATAGTGCAGATACACCCACCTGCGCTCGACGCCGTCCACCCCCATCACCGCGGGTGTGACACTCCAGTTGGTCTCCTTCACCCCGAGTTCGTAGAAGATGACCCGCTGGAGTTGCCCGATGATGTACCCGGCGCGGGCGAGTTGCGCCTCGGTGTCGGCGTCGATGTTCACCGCGTCCCGGCCGTCCGGAACGCGGGGAAGCAGGTGCCAGTCCTGCTGTTCGATCTCCACCATGTGATAGATGCCGGGATAGTCGGCGTGCGCCATCTCGGCGAGCCGGAAGTCGGCGCCCTTACCCGTGTGACCGGGGACGATGTCGTCGATGACGATGCCGTCGTACGCTGCGGCGACGACGCAGAGCTTGCGGAACTCCTCCTCCGTCCCGAACGCCGAGTCGATCTGCATGCTGATGCGGTCGAAGTGGCCGTCCACCGAGGGCGTGGCCCGCCACCCGTCGATCCCACCGGCCTGCTTCACCGGCCCCGTGTGCACCGCCGTCACCCCGATGTCGGAGAAGGCCTGCCACAGCGACTCGTCGCCGAGCGAACTCAGGAAACTCGCGCCCGGCGCCGTGATGATCGAGATCGGGTACGCCGTGAACCACACCGAACCCCGCTCCACCGCGGCCCGCGGATTGGGGTCGGCATACGGGTTCTGCCACATGCTGCCCTTGCCGGACAACTGCTCCGCGATCAACTTCGCATCGTGCAGGATCGACTGGTTGATCAGCCACTCCACGTACTTCGGGTTGTCCGGCACCGGCTCACCCGACTGCGCATCCACCCTGGCCGCGCGGCGGACCGACGGTTTCAACGGCCGCGGACGCGCCGGGTAGAACTGCTCGTCGTAGCTGATCTCGCTGGGCTCGTGATGGATCTCGGGGTTCATGGTCCTCCGTCGTCATCTCGTCGACTCCGCACCGGTCGGCTACCCGTCCACCGTCCCACGGAAACGACCGCCCGGCATGCGGAGTTGGGGAGGAAACGGCTCGATCACCTGGCGAGCAGCGGTGTGACGTCCCGGCCGACGAATTCGACGAATCCCAGCAGATCCGGTTCGTCCTCGGTCGGCGTGATCGCCACGGACGTCGCGCCCAGATCGGCGAGTCTGCGCACCTCCGCGGCGATGGTGTTCGCGTCTCCCGCGACGCCGATTCCTGCGTCGGCCGGTTTCTCCCACCGCGCCAGTTCCGCATCCACCCGTCGCTGCGCACCGTCGCCGGTGGCGGCGATCTTCGGGACGACCACGTCATGCGAGGCGGCCCGGTCGCCGCCGATCTCCTCCACGATCAGGTCGCGGGTTCGGCGGACGTCGTCGTCGCCGACCGCGGACGGGAGGAGGTTGCCGTCACCCAGCCGTGCCGCCAGGCGGATCGACTTGGGGCCCTCGCCGCCGAGCATCAGCGGCACCCGCTCGGCCGGGGGCCAGTCCAGTGTCACGTCGTCGAGCCGAACGTACCGCCCGCGGGTGCTCACAGACTCGCCGTCGAGCAGCGCCCGCAGCGCCACCGAGTACTCCTCGAGCAGGGTCATCGGCGACCCGGCCCGGGCACCCACCTGCTCCATCCAGTCCTGCACCCCGTGTCCGACACCCGCGATCACCCGGCCGGGAAACAACCGGGCCATCGTGGCGATCTCCATCGCGGTGAGCGCGACGTTACGCAGCGGGGCGGGCATCAACCCGACGCCGACGTGGATTCGTTCCGTCCACGCGAGCGCCGCGGCCGCCGACGCGACGCCGCTCTCCTTGAAACAGTCTTCCCACAACCAGATCTCGTCGAGGCCGCTGCTCTCGGCCACCCGCGCGAAGTCTCTCAACCGCTCAGGTTCGATCGTCGGGATGAACGTCACGCCCAGTCGCGGCACCGCATTCGTCATCGACCCATCATGCGCGATCAGGCCGGCCCATCGTCACGATTCCCGCAACCGGGCGGTGCTGGCGCGCACGACCAGTGACGTCTTCATCAACGATCGCGTGCGGGTGCCGCCACCCAGCCGATCGAGCAGGATCGTCGCGGCCGCACGCCCCTTCTCGACGATCGGCTGATGAATCGTGCTGAGACCGAGAAGTTCTGCGACGGGCGCGTCGTCGAAACCGATGACGGACATGTCGTCCGGGACCGACAGCCCGCGCTCGCGCAGCACCTGCCACGCCGCCACCGCGTGCACGTCGGACGTCGCCACGAGCGCGGTGGGCTGTGCGGCGTCGAGCAGGATCCGGGTGGCCTCGGCACCGGAGTCGCTGTCGATGTTGCCCGCCACCACGATGAACAGTTCCTCCACCGGAAGGTGGTGGTCGCGGGCCGCGTCGAAATAGCCGGCGAGGCGTTCGCGTGCGTTGCGCTCGGTTGCCGCACCGACGTCGGCCGTCGTAACCATCCGGCAGTCGGAGTCCTGGCCGAGTTTGTCGACGATGATCCCGATGCGCCGGTGGCCCAGTTTCAGGATGTGGTCCATCTGGAGATAGGCGCCGTTCCGGTCGTCGATGGCCACGAACGGCAGTCCCGCGCTTCTGGGCGAATCGACGACGACAGCCGGGATGCCGCGCGCGATGATCGCCTCGACCAGGGGGTGCCCGTCCGGGACGTTGTGGATGACCACACCGTCCACGAGCCCACGGAGAACCAGCGAGTTCGGGGGCGAGTCCGGTGAGCCACCGCGGGAGGCCGGGAACAGGGTGAGGGCGATGTCGGCGGAGTTCCCGATTTCGGCGATGCCCTTCATCAGCAGGGTCACGGACGGATCCTCCAGCGCTTGCACCGGGGAGTCGGGCACGATCACGCCGACCGCGCCGATCCGTCCCGACCGCAGGCTGCTTCCGGCGATGTTCGGCCCGGCGTAGCCGAGGTCCGCGGCCACGGAGTAGATGCGTTCCCGTTGTGTCGCAGAGACCTTCGACGATTTACTGAAGGCGTAGGAGACGGTGGCGACCGATACGCCGGCCGCTTTCGCGACGTCTTTCATCGTGACCACGTGGTACTCCCTCGTCGGCGTTCATCGGCCACAACCGGCCGTTGCGCACCGAAGCGCACAGGTGGCGAAGCCCGATCCTAGTCCGCGGTCGGGCGCTCCCGACGCTCCCCTCGACATCACCCATTGACAGCGCTCCAGCCGGTGATACGATTCACCACCATAAGTTAATCGTTTCACCATCTGCTTTCACCATTCCGGTTTCACCATCCCTGGGAGCACTCATGACCAAGGTCCTCTACCTCTACGGCGGCTGGCCCGGCCACCATCCGTACGACATCGCCGCGTGGGCACGCGAACTGTTCTCCGAGCTGAACTACCAGGTCGAGGAGTCGCAGGACATCTTCACCCTCGACCGCGACCTGACCGGATACGACCTGATCGTGCTCGGCTGGAACAACGCGCTCACCACCGAAGACCTGAGCGATTCGCAGGAGAAGAACCTGCTCGACGCCGTCGCGGCCGGAACCGGGGTCGCGGCGTGGCACGGCGCCGCCGCCGCGTTCCGGGCGAGCCTGAAGTACCACTTCCTCCTCGGCGGCGACTTCGTCGAACACCCTGCGGGAGAGGCTTTCCCGCAGCCGTACAAGGTGAGCATCACCGACCGCGAGCACGAGGTGACCGCGGGTGTCGAGGACTTCGCCGTCGCGTCCGAGCAGTACTACATGCACGTCGACCCGAACAACCGGGTACTCGCGGAAACCGAGTTCAGCGGCGAGCACCTGCCCTGGCTGGAGGGACTGCGCAGCCCGGTGGCGTGGGTGCGCCAGTGGGGCGCCGGCCGGGTCTTCTACCACTCGATCGGCCACACCCCGGCCGACCTGTCGGAGCCGAACGTGCGCCGACTGACCAAGCAGGGACTGCGCTACGCCGCCCGCGTAGCCAACTGACACAGCAAGGAGACACGATCATGGCGAAATTGACCGGCGGGCAGGTGGTCGCCCAGGTCCTGAAGCAGTACGGCGTCGAATACGTCACCGGCATTCCCGGCCACGGCATCTGGTCGCTCACCGATGCGTTCCTGGAGAAGGGGTCCGAGATCCCGTTCATCCAGGTCTACCACGAGCAGAGCGCCACACACCTCGCGGACGGGTACTACCGGGTGTCCGGCAAGCCGATGGCCGCGGTGGCGTCGATCGGGGCGGGCGCCGCGAACACGGTGCTCGGTCTCGCGACCGCGTACAGCGACTCGACGAGCCTGCTGTGTATCACCGGCGGGCCGCCCACCCACATGCGCGGGCGCGGTCTGCTCCAGGAACTCGAGCGGCACACCGACAACGGCTTTCCGCAGGTCACCGACGCGGTGTCGAAGCGCAGCTGGGTCGCCACCCGCGTGGAGGAACTGCCGTTCATCATGCACCGCGCGTTCAGCACGATGCTGACCGGTCGCCCGGGGCCTGCGCACATCGAGGTGCCGATGGACGTGCAGGCCGAGGCCGCCGACGTGTCCCTGCACGACCTCGCGCGACGGCTGCCGGTCGGCCTGCAGCAGCCCGACCCGCTGGCAATCGACAAGGCCGTCGACGTGCTCCGTGACTCACGCCGGCCGGTGATCGTCGTCGGCGGCGGCGCCATCACGTCCGACTCGGCCGACGAGGTGCTCGCCCTCGCCGAGGCGTGGCAGATCCCCGTGGTCACCACGTGGAACGGCAAGGGCGCGTTCCCGGAGGACCACGCACTGTTCGCGGGCAGCGTCGGCCAGACCGGCACGATCGTCGGCAACGCCGTCGCCTCTCGCGCCGACGTGGTGATCTCCATCGGATGCCGGTTCACCGACTGGTCCTCCTCCAGCTACGCGCAGGGAGTGACGTTCTCGATTCCGCCGGCCAAGCTCATCCACATCGACATCGACCCACACGAGATCGGCAAGAACTACCCGGCCGAGGTCGGCATCGTCGCCGACGCCAAGCCGACCGTCGCCGCGATCGTCTCCTCTCTCCCCCGCAGCAGCGCCGACCGCTCCGAATACCTCGCCGAACTCGAGCAGTTGAAGGCGGAGTGGGAGGCCAAGCTCGCGGGCCGACGCGATTCCGACCGGTTCCCGTTCACCTCGCAACGCCCCCTCGGTGGCCTGCGGTCCGTGATGGAACGGGACGGCATCATCGTCGCCGGCTCCGGCAACACCCAGGGCGCCGTGAAGCAGACGTTCCCGGTGTATCACCCGCGCACGCACCTGACCTCGGGCGGATTCTCGTCGATGGGGTGGGCCGTGCCCGCCGCGATCGGCGCCAAGCTCGCCGCCCCCGACCGGCAGGTCGCGTGTGTGCTCGGTGACGGCGACTTCCTCATGACGTCGCAGGAGATCGGTGTCTGCGTGCAGCACGACATTCCTGTGGTCTTCGTGGTCCAGGACAACGCCGGCTTCATGTCCATTCGGGGCGGCCAGCGCAAGCAGACCAGCCGGCACATCGGCACCGAGTTCAACCGCCCCGACGGCACCCCGTACAGCCCCGACTTCAAGGCGCTCGGCCAGTCGTTCGGCCTCGAATCGTTCCGGGTGGACGACCCTGCCGACCTCGAGAGCACGTACCGGAAGGCCTTCGACTCGAAAGCGCCTGCCCTGATCGAGATCCCGACGGATCGTGACGCCGCCGGACCGTGGGTTCCCGGGTGGTGGGACTTCCCCGTCCCCGCGTACATCGACGACGAACGTCAGGACGAGTACTGGGCGACCCGAGCCAAGGAACAGCACCTGTGAGAACCTCGGGCCACGATCAGATCGACGCGTATTCACCGCTGCGCGAGGGCGCGGTGGTCGAGGTGGGCGACTCCGACACGGTCACGGCCGATGTCGTGGTCGTCGGGTCCGGGATGGGTGGTTCGACCCTGGCGTGGGCGCTCCGGGATCGGGACGTCGACGTCCTGGTCGTCGAACGCGGCCGGTTCCTCCCCCGCGAGGTGGAGAATTCGCAGGCCGCGGAGATGTTCCTCGAGGGCCGGTACAAGACCGCCGAACCGTGGTTCGACGGCAGCAACGGTGAGCCGTTCCAGCCCGGTGTGTACTACTGGGTGGGCGGCAACACGAAGTTCTACGGCGGCAGCCTCCCCCGCTTCCGCGTCACGGATTTCGAGGAGACGCAGCACTACGACGGCGTCTCACCGAAGTGGCCGTTCAGCTACGCCGACCTCGAACCGTTCTACGCCGAGGCGGAGCGTCTCTACCAGGTGCACGGCAGCGACGGCGAGGATCCGACGGAACCGCCGCGGTCGACTCCGTACCCGTTGCCGCCGCTGCCGCACGAGCCGACGATCGAGCGTTTCGCGTCCTCGCTGCGCAAACAGGGTCTGCACCCGTTCMACACGCCGAACGGCATGAACCTGACTACGCAGGAGCATCGCCGGCAGTCGACCGCGTCGGACGGCACCCCGTCGCAGACCGACCACAAGAATGAAGCGGAGAACCGCGCGCTGCGCCCCGCCCTCGAGTCGGACCGGGTACGCCTGCTCACCGAGGCCAAGGTGACGCGCCTTCTCACCGACGCGAAGGGCACGCGAATCGTCGCCGCGGAGGCCGAGTTCCGTGGTCGCACGATCCGGATCACCGCCAACCAGTTCGTGGTCTCGGCGGGCGCGGTCAACACCGCGGCGCTGCTGCTCCGCTCGGCCGACGAGCGGAACCCGGACGGTCTCGGCAACTCGTCGGGACTGCTGGGCCGGAACTACATGGTGCACAACAGCACGTTCTTCATGGGCGTCAACCCCTTCCGGACCAACACGACCGCGTGGCAGAAGACACTGGGCATCAACGACTGGTACGTCGCCGGCCCGGACAACGAATTCCCGCTCGGCAATCTGCAGATGCTCGGCAAACTGCAGGCCGCGCACGTCAAGGGGGCACGGCCCTGGGCCCCGATGTGGGCGCTGAAGGCGGTGGTGGATCGCAGTCTCGACATCTACCTCACCACGGAGGATCTCCCGGCGCGCAGCAACCGGGTCCAGGTCGACGGCGACCGGATCATCGTCGACTGGACGCCCAACAACACTGCGCCGCACCGTGAACTGGTTCGCCGGGTCTCCGCGGCGGTCCGCAGGGCAGGGTATCCGATCATCCTCACCGAACGGATGGGGATCGCGACGAACTCGCACATGTGCGGAACCGCGGTCGCGGGGACCGATCCGGCGGCGAGTGTCCTCGACCCGAACTGCCGCAGTCACGACGTCGACAACCTGTGGGTGGTGGACGGGTCGTTCTTCCCGTCGTCGGCGGCGCTCAACCCCGCGCTGACCATCGCAGCCAACGCGCTGCGGGTCGCGCCCCGCATCGCGTCCGCCGCAGAATAACGTCGCTCCGCGGCCCTTCCGATCACGTCGCGCCCCGCTCGACGGGTGCGACACGGAGGAAGGGTCCGCGGATCGTCGCTGTCACCACCGGCTAACCGAGCTCGTACACCCGACCGGTCTGGATGCCGTACACGGACTTGACGAAGGCGCGGGCGACGTCGGCGACGGGAACGGGCGTGAACCCCGGGAAGTAGTCGCCGTAGACGTCGAGGGATTCGGTGACGACGGAGGGGCGTTGCGCGGGGTCGGAGCATCCACGACAGCCGCGCCGATGCGGCCGGTTCCTCCGACGACGAGGGTCTTCATTGGTGAACTCCCAGGTGTTGAAGACATTCCTGTGCGTGTATCGGCCATGGTGCCTGAACTATTCCGGGCCCGTTATCGTCTGACCGATTCCGGGACTGTCGCGACAAGGGAATGACTCGCACCGAGGCGCGCCTTCCGCATCACCGGTGGCCCGATGACCGCGACCACGAGTGCCAGCAGTGCTGGGATCATGAGTGCGAGAGTCAATCCGGCGTGGACTACGACAGTGCCGATGAGGACCGGTCCGACGAGCAGTCCGCCGTACCCGAGCATGTTGACGATTCCGATGTTGGTGCCGCTTCGGGCCGGGTCGATGCGACCGGCCGTGGCCAGCACCAGCGGGACGATGGGAGCGAGCCCGAGGCCGAAGACGAAGAGCCCCAGCAGCGCGGTGTACGCATGGGGCAGCGCGAGGGTGAACGCAAGGCCGAGAGCAGCCAGAAGTCCCGAGGTCGCGGTCACTGCCGTCGCTCCCCATCTCCGCGTGAGTGCGTCGCCACCGAGACGGCCGACCAGTTGGCCTGCCGAGAAGAACGCGAAGGCGAGCGCAGCGACTGCCGTGGTGGTTGCGAGTTGTTCGTGCAGGTACTTCCCGGTCCAATCCGATGACGCCTCGCCGAGCATGGCGCACAGACCGGTGCATCCGAGGGCGACGGCCAATAGTGTGCTCGCCGACCGTGCCGGACTCAATGCGGCGGCCTGCCCACCAACGCATGCGCGATCGTCGATCGTCCTGCCACCGTGGCCTTCTGGAGCCTCGGGGAGGTACCACCGGCTCAGGACGATCACCGCAAAGGCGACGCCGATCCCGTTGACGGTCAGGCACAGCACCGGATTGTCAGGCGCCATCCTCATGAATTGGGCACTCACGAGGCCGCCGACCAAGCCACCAGCCGGCCAGGCCGCGTGGAATGCAAGCATCGTCGACCGCCCGAGGCGACGCTCGACTGCTACACCATGAGCATTCACGCTCGTGTCCGTGGCGCCGCGCAGAACCCCCATCGCCAACGCGGCCACTCCCAGTGACGCTGCCCCTGTTGCGAATCCGACAGGCAGCAGCGATACGGCGTACAACGCCGCCGACAGTCGCAGCGTCCACTTCGGCCCCCACCGGTCGACGACACGACCCGCCGCGATGCATCCGACTGTGGCCCCGATACCGATGTAGAGGGCGACGATCGCGTACTGACCGTCGCTGACCTGGTTGCGGCCCTGGATCAGCGGAACGTTGGACGCCCACATTGCGACGGTGTACCCACCGAGGAAGAACGAGGCGAATGTAGCCAACCGCGCATTCCTCACCGTGACGAGATTCCCGATCGAGTCGTCCGTTGCGTTGCACACATGCCCTCCAGAACCGTCGATCATTGGATCAATGCTGTCAGAGGCCGTCGACAACATTGCGACCTCTAGTTTATTGTCGACAGATCGTTCATCGCAGCGGATCTGCGCCACGTAGCGCGCCCGCTGGTTTGCCGAGGGCGATGTTCTCACACCCTGCGGGACAGTCGATCCCGCCGAATGGATAGGTTTCCCATGCGAAAGATTTTTCTGGCCTGCCCGTACAGCCACGCGGACGAACGTGTCGTCCACGAGCGCTTCCTCGCCTGTAACGAGGTCGCCGCGACGATCGTCGAGTCGGGCAACGTCATCTTCAGTCAGGTGTCGATGTCGCACCCGATCAATCTGGCCTTCAAGACAATCGACCCCAGCGAGGTGGGCAAGCTGTGGGCACCCGTCGACGCCCACTTCATGGAATCGATGGACGAGTTGATCATTCTCGACGTGGACGGGTGGGATCGGAGTTCGGGATTGACGTCCTCTCGGCCGTGAACGACCGAGATTCCCCTCGGGACTCGCGTCCCGAGGTTCCTGTTTCACCGACAGTCGCCACCCCACACCTTAGGTGCGGGGTGGTCTCACACCGTCTCCGCAGGCTGCCACCGCCAGTCCGACGGCCAAAATGTTCCTTGCCGCGTTCACATCCCGATCATGGACGACGCCGCACCGGCATGTCCACTCCCGCACGTTCAGCGGCATCGCCCCGGCGACCTCCCCACACGCCGAGCAGGTCTTCGACGACGGACAGAACCGGTCGATCACCACCACCCGCCGCCCGTACCAGTCGGCCTTGTACTCGAGCATCGACCGGAACTCGGACCACCCCGCATCCGAGATCGCCCGAGACAACGACCGATTCTTGACCATGTTCCGCACACTCAGATCCTCGATGGCGATCACTTGATTTTCGCGCACCAGCCGAGTGGAGAGTG
>NZ_JBFUHV010000125.1:0-27278 GCF_056402215.1 Rhodococcus sp. P4_B6
ACACCAAGAAACGCAACCACATCCGTCAACTCGAAGCCCTCGGCTACACCGTCACCCTCACCCCGGCCGCCTGACCCGCACAACAACACCACCACGACCTTCCCGGCTCCGCTGCGCTCCGCCGGGACAACCCGCGTGCCGGCACCACGAGCAAGGTCACCTCATTTTCGGATTAGTGGCACCTGGATCAGGTGGGTAGCCTACTGAAACCCGCCCTCATTGACGACCGTGTTGACGGACTCGATGACCGACGCCGATTCCCGGTGACGCCCCGCCGCCACCACCAATGTGGGCACCCTCGCGAGCCTGGCCAGGGACGGCGACCCGTAGGCGTCGTTCGTCACCTACGGTCTGCACGAATGGACTCCGCGACCGATGAGTCCAACGCCGCCGCCACCGCCGACCCCGTTACCCCGCATGCCGGCCCGGCGATCGAAGGCCTCAACGCCGACCACGCCGACGCCCTCCTCGCCATGGCCCAGGCGCTCGGCGGCTTCCCCGACGTGAACCCTACCTCCCTGATGAAGTCCGGATCCCCGCACACCACTAGCTGATCCCGCGCCCGCGACAGACCGACGTACAACCGCTCACGCGAACGCTCCTGCACCACCTTCTCGTTGAGCGCCAGCACGACGGCACGCCGTTCGAGTCCCTTGAATCCCAGGACGTGCCCGTAGAACACCTGCTCGGTATCCCAGAAGCTGTCCCAATACGCCGCGTTGCCCTCCGTCTGCCGGCTCACCTGCTCCGGGTGACGGCTGCCCGTGGCAAGCAAGGCCAGATCCTCGGGACGCCACCCCTCGTCCATCAAGGAATCGATCTGGTCGTCGGCAATCGTCAGCGCGTCCTCCGCCGCGCAGGGCACGAAAAGTACGTCGGGGCCCTCCCCGCCGAGCAGGCGCATCCGCTGTCCCACCAGCGGTGTGAACGAGTCCGCAATCTGACGGGTGTTTCGCAGATTGTGATCGAGCACCAGCGGGACCAGTTGAATCGGCGGAACGCCCTGCCTGTCGAATACCCGCTGCCCCTCGTCGCTGAATACGTAGATGCCCCCGGCTTCGTCGTCACGCAGCGCCGCCAGCAGCGGACCCCACCAGTCGTCGGCGAAGTCTTGTGCCTCGTCCACGACCACCGCGTCGAACCGGTCGCGCAACGGCAGTGCCGACGCCAACTCCGCCATGTGCCGCGGCAGGTCGTGTTCCCAGAACTGCACGGTGTCGGTGTTGCGGATGCTCTCGTCCGGGCCCTCGGGCGCTCCCCACAGTTGCCCCAGCGCGTGGAACTCACCCACGTACGCGGGACGCTCCTTGCGGGACCAGGTGGCGGTCAATCGCTCGAGATACGACGCCAACCCGTGCGAGTAGCAGATGAGTGCGACGCGCTGCCCCTGCTTCGCCAACCGCCGCGCCTTCTCGACCGCGAGGAACGTCTTGCCGCTTCCGGCGCCACCCCGCACCTCGACCCGGTGCAACAGCCGGATCGCGTCGAGTATCGCCGACTGCTGGGCGGTGAGCGCATCGGCCGCGTCTTCGTGCGCGATCGCTCGCGCAACCACGTCGCGTTGCGGCAGTCCGCGTCCGGAGAGGACCGTTGTGAGCTGATCGACCCCGTCCTCGGGCAGCGCCGGCCGATCCAGCTGCTGGCCGGACAGCACCTTCTGCAGTCGCGACACCACGTCGTCCAGGTCGCTGCGATCGATCACCTTCCACCGTGGRCATTCCGGCAGTGCGAAGTCGTCGGTGAGTTCTGTGTTGGGGAAGACCACCACGTGGTCCCATCGCAGCCGCCCGTGACTCCAGCGCGGGTCGGCTTCCACGTAGCTCCGCAGGGCATACAGCGCGTCCCGTGCTTGCCGAACCGGGTGAATCACCGTCGGCCCTTTTCGCTGCTCTTGGTACCAATCGCTGCCGTCGTGCCAGATCTGCCCGCCCTTCACCTCCAGGCAGACGATCCCGTACCCCTCGAGCGCCACCACGAAATCGATCTCGTGGTCCTTGAGTCGGTCGGTGACCCGCTGGTTTGCCACCACGAGGTCACCATCACCGAGCTGACCCAACAGCGCATTCCACACCGATTCCTCGGAACCATTCACCAGGCGCGGATTCTCGGGGATACGGATCACCATGCGGATACTTTCGCACGGACGGTTCAGTTCAGCTCTGCGATCCCGGCTGAAGTCCGCGGTGAGTAGTAGTTTTGCGGTGTGGACACTTCGTGGCAGGACCCCAGTGCCGTCTCGTCGATGCTCGACGACTGGGAAACGTGGGCGATCGTCGGGCTCTCCGGCAATCCCGACCGAACGGCGTTCCGCATTGCGGAGTTGCTGCAGCGCCGAGGAAAACGAATCGTCCCCATCCATCCCACCGCACCGACCGTGCTCGGCGAGCAGGGATACGCCACACTCGCGGACGTTCCGTTTCCGATTGACGTCGTCGACGTCTTCCGTCAGTCCGAGGCCGCCGGCGAGTTCGCGGACCAGGCCGTCGCGGTGGGCGCGAAAGGCGTTTGGTTCCAACTGGGCGTCATCGACGAGGCCGCGTTCCAGCGGACGACCGCAAAGGGCGTCGCGATGGTGATGGACACCTGCCCGGCGATCGAGTGGAGTGCGCGGGAATCAGCGTGACCGTGGCCGGGCTGAAGTCCGACCACGCGACTACGGCTACCCTGGACCGAAATCGTGCAAATCGGACAACGTTCTGACGCGATCCGCTCAGCCAATCGGAAGGTTCCCACCTGTGGCCATCGACTACACCCGACGCCCCTCCACTCCTGCCGCACCGCAGGGCGGAGTCAATCTGAGCAAGGTCACGCTGTCGAAGGCCGCGCCGTCGGTCAGCCTCACGAAGTCCGGTGAGCGGCAGGGCGCGATGCGGGTCAACCTCAACTGGTCGACGGGGGCGGCGCCGCAGCCCAAGAAGGCCGGCTTCTTCGCGAAACTTGCGGCCGCCGCGGGCGGCAGCAACGGCATCGATCTGGACCTCGGCTGTCTCTACGAATTGGCCGACGGATCGAAGGGTGTTGTCCAGGCACTCGGCAACAGCTTCGGATCGCTGCAGGCTGCGCCGTTCATCCAGCTCGACGCCGACGACCGCACCGGCACAGTGACCGGCGGCGAAAACATGCATATCAACCTCGACCGGCCGGAAATGTTCAAGCGCATCCTCATCTTCGCGATGATCTACGACGGCGCACCCAACTGGGCAGCCGTCGACGGCGTCGTCACCCTCTACCCCACCAGCGGCCCCGAGGTGGAGGTGCGCCTGGACTCGGCGAACAGCTCCGCTCGCATCTGCGCCATCGCGATCTTGCAGAACACCGGGCAGGGCATCACCGTGACCCGTGAAGTGAAGTACGTCGAAGGCAGCCAGGCCGATCTCGACAAGACCTACAGCTGGGGCATGAAGTGGGCCGCCGGCCGCAAGTAGCAGCGTCCTGCGATAGCGAATGCCTCGACGCGTCGACCCACACGAATGGATGAGCCAAACGTCATGGCACGGCCAAGCACGTGACCGCCAGGCGTCCGATGGAATCCCGCACAGCTCCCGAGTGGCCCTGGGGTAGTGGGCTCAATTTTCGGAATGCCCGGTCCCCCCTCCGCCAAAGGGAACGCTGGGACCGGGCCCCACACCGAAAGGAACCAACAGTGCGAACTCAGCATAACCCGTTCCGCCACGCACGATTTCCATCCTGAGACCGCAGCCACGCGCGCCCTCACACACCGTCACGCATCGCCGCGTCCTGGGCTTGGCATGCCACTGCCGACGCGGCGAGGAGTTTCAAATACACTTCTCGTGGCAGTGCGTATTCGGATCGAGGGATCCAAATAGCGTGGGGTGGGGGGAGTCCTGACTGTCGATCGAGCGGATCTGTGAGTGCTCGCATCGCCTGTGCACGAGGTCGCTCGAGTGATCGATAACCTCGAAGGTCGTTTCGTACCCGGCTGCGACGCCCGCGCCTCCTCGATGGGCTGGCGAGTGCAACGAACGTGCAACCCACGAATTGCACAGCGAGCGAGGCTAATCGGGCGGGTTCGCGTTGGGAATTGTCACTGCTGCGTTAGTGGGATTGGAGTTCGCGGCAATCCACTTCGCGATCAATATCGATGCGAAGTATGCGGTGGCGCCGTGACCGAGAAAGCTGACACCTGGTTCGGTGCCGCCACCTACCTTTCCATGGCAATTACCGTCGTGCTCGTTGTCATCGGAATCGTGAATCCGTCGACTGATTCGGGCACCCCGGCCTGGGCATGGGTCGCTCTCATGCTCGGCATTGTCACAATGGTTGCGTTCTTCATTGTGGGACAGATCCATCGGCGCATCGCGTGTGGAGTACTCATCGGGTTGCTGACACCGCTCTGTGCGTTGCTGGCGATTCCGATCGTGGCAGGGATAGGTCACATTGTCGGTGCGGTCTTCGGGTAGCCACCGACACACACCAGGCCGCATACGCATCGATCGATTGTCACGCGCGATCGCGCTACCGTCGTGACTATGTTCAGTACCGAGATCGAGGTGCGCACCGGCGCCGAGCCGGTGGTGTACGACCTGACCCGTGAGATCGAGAAGTTCCTCGCGTCGGCCGGCGCCGGCGATGGGCTGCTGCATGTCTGGGTGCCGCACGCCACGGCGGGACTCGTGGTCATCGAGACCGGCGCGGGGAGCGACGACGACCTGCTGCGCGCGATCGACGACCTGCTTCCGCGCGACGACCGGTGGATCCATCGTCACGGCAGCCATGGACACGGTCGCGACCACGTGCTGCCGGCATTCCTGCCGCCATACGCGTCCCTTCCTGTCTTCGACGGCGCGCTCGCGACGGGCACCTGGCAGTCCGTCTGCCTCGTCGACACCAATGTCGACAACCCGGTGCGGCACGTCCGATTCAGCTTCCTCGCCGCCTGAGCCAGCACCGGCGGGACGCGTCCGATCACGCGCGCGCGAGTCCTCTTGCCGAGGAATAGATCTCAGGAAGGCTCGCCGTCTCGTCGGTGGAAGACCGATCCACCCACGTCTCCAACGCCGCCCGGAGCACGGCGACCGACACGTCGACCGCCAGGCGAATCTGTAGGTCGGAGCAGTCGAATCTCTTCGACACCGCATCGACCAGGGCCGCCGTCCGCCGCACACTCTCGCGCGCCAGCACAGCACGCAGCGCAGGCTCTTTCTTGATGAGCCTGTTCACCCGCAGCAATCGCCGGCAGGGCGTCGACGAACTGTCCGCGTACGTCACCAATGCGTCCGCGAAGGACGTCTCCAACGCGAGCCTCGGTGAGAGGGTCGAGTCGAGTTGGTCGAGCCGTGATGCCACGACCACCTCGAAGGCCCAGTGGTCCCGGAGCGCGGCCTCTTCCTTCGTGGCGAAGTATCGAAAGAATGTGCGCTGAGACACGCCCGCTGCTTGCGCGATCTCCCCGACGGTTGTGGCCTCGACGCCCTTGCGCTCGAACAGTGTGAGCGAAGTCTCACTGATCTCCACGTTCGTCTGCTCACGTCGCCGCTCCCGCAACCCCAGCGGGCCGACGGGCAGGTCAGACGGCACGGGGAACACTTCGATTCTGGTCATCAACGGCCTTCGTTATCGGTAGGAGAACCCCACGCGTCGATCGTTCACATCCGGACATCCGTTGTCAACATGGCAGCGTGTGTCATAATGTATGCGAAGGGTAGGTAATCAATGAATCTCAATATCGGTGATATTTTCCTGTACCCGCACCATGGGTCCGTGACAGTCACAAAGCTCACGACCCGGATGTTCAACGATCTACCCACTGATTACGTGCAATTCGAAGTCGCTCAAAACGGGCTGTCCATCGAGATCCCGGTCGCGAAAGCCGAGGCCATCGGCGTTCGGAACGCGATCAACAACGATGAAGTTGGTCGAGTCTTCGACATCCTGCGCGGGCCGACGGTGGACGACCCGTCGAACTGGTCTCGTCGGTTCAAGGCCAATCAGGAAAAGCTGACCGTGGGTGGAATCTTCACGGTGAGCGAAGTCATCCGCGATCTGATGACCCGTTCACAGGAAAAGCCCCTCTCGGCCGGCGAGAAGCGGCAGCTCGAGCACGCGATGCAGCTCGTCATTTCCGAACTCGTCCTCGCGATGAAGTCCGACCCGGACGAGACTCGGCGCCGCATCGAAGCTATCTACGAATCCGCCGACTCTCCCGCGGCGGTCGCTGCAGTCTGACGACACGAAAATCGGCGGCAGCCCGGACGAGAGTTCCGGGCTGCCGCCGATGTCGTCGAGTCGGCTTGCGATCTCTCACGTCTCCAGCACAGGAGTCGAGATCAGCTGCTGCCGAAAAGGTTTCCGAGTGATCCGGTTCCCGAGCCCTGCCCATAGGTGATGATGACAGTCGGTGCTGCGTCCGCCGCTGCGGTCGCGAGTGTTCCGCCCGGCGCGTAGGACGAGCCACCGCCGCCTCCGCCACCGCCGTAGTTGTCGGCGCCGCCGCCACCGCCGAACCAGCCGCCGCCACCGCCGCCACTCGCACCTGCCGCGGCGCCTCCGATTCCGGCTTCACCCGGCGAACCGTGCGGGTCACTGCCACCGTTGCCTCCGACGCCACCAGCGACGCCGGTCGCACCGCCGCCGCCTCCCCCGCCGCCGCCCGCTTGGCCGTCGGGGCCGGTCGGGGTCAGGTTCCCTGCGCCACCGATATAGGTGTCGCCCGCGCCGCCGCCGCCTGCCGCGACGATCTGGCGATCCGCCAGCTCACCCGAGCCGGTGCGAACGTCGGACGCCCCGCCTCCCCCACCGGCACCGGTGCCACCGGCTCCGCCGCCGTTGTATCCGGCCAGCCCGGTGCCGTCACCGCCGTTCCCGCCGACCTGGATGTACAGCGCGTCACCTGCGGCGACCGTCAACCGCCCGGTCGCGACAGCCGCGGCACCGCCGAGGATCTGACCACCGTTTCCACCACGTCCGCCCGTTGCCGTCACCGCCAAGCTGGTAATGCCGTCGGGGACCGTGAACGACTGCGCACTGCCGGTTGAAGTGAATGTGCAGGTCACCTGGGTTCCGGTGCCTTGCACGCAGCCGGCAGGCAGCGCGGCCGGCGCGGCAACCGCCAGGCTGGGGGCGAGCAGCCCCGAGGCGCCGACTACGGCGAGTCCACACATTCCGGTCGTGTACCACCGGCGCCGTGATCGAACGAGGTTTGTGGTCAAAGCAGTCTCCTGTCGCAACGCGAGCATGTGAAAGCTGGTCCGAGTGGAGCATTCCACAGCATCCGGCTTCCAGTGGGTATTCCGGTCTCCGGGTCGGCTTTCGCGCAAAAGCGCCAGGTCACGGGCATGCCGGACCGCTAATCGGGACCCGCGGTATCGCAATCCGCGCTGAAAGGTCACTATGAAGGTAAGTAGAACTAATTTGTTCCTCTAGGCAACGAGGTATGCACATGAGCGACGCAGCGCCCATCGGTGACGGGATCTTCCAGATTCCGGTCCCGATTACCGACAATCCCCTTGGTCACACACTCGTCTACGCGATGGAATCGCCCGGCGGCCTGATCCTCGTCGACGCCGGCTGGGACGACGACAATGCGTGGGCAGGCCTCACCTCCGGGCTCGAGGCCATCGGGCACTCGGTCAAGGATGTCGAAGGCGTCGTCCTCACTCACTTCCACCCCGACCACACAGGTCTGTGCGGTCGCGTTCGGGAGGCCTCCGGGGCCTGGATTGCGATGCACGAATCCGATCACGAGATGTTCGAGCACATGTCGACCGGCCACGGCCCCGAGTGGCTGGACTTCCAGAAGGCCAACATGACACGGGCCGGCGCGGCCCCGGCCGATCTGGAGGCGTTCGAGAAGTCCGCGTCGGGGAAACCGCCTGCGGGTCCAGATTCAGCCCCCGACCGTGTCCTCGTCGACGACGAACTCATCGCCCTCACCGGTCGCGGCCTGCGCGCCGTCTACACCCCCGGCCACACCCCGGGCCACATCTGCTTCTATCTGGAAGACGCCGACGTGATGTTCACCGGCGACCACGTCCTGCAGAAGACGACGCCGCACGTCGGCAACTTCGTCTACCCGCTCGAGGAACGCGACGCCCTCGCCGAGTTCATGGACTCGCTGCGCCGCGTCCAGACGATGAACATCACCCGGGGTCTCGGCGCGCACGGCATCCCCATCGACGACGTCGCGGGCCGCGCCGGCGAACTCATCGAGCACCACGAAGAGCGACTCGACCACCTGTACAAGGCTTTCGGCGACGACCAGATCACGGTGTGGCAGGTCGCCGAGCGCATGAAGTGGTACAAGCCGTGGGCCGACATCTCCCCCATGGGCAAGGGCATGGCACTGTCCGAGGCAGCGGCACACCTTCGGCACCTCGTCGCCCGCGACCTCGTCGCCCAGGTACCGGACAGCGAACCCGCCGTCTTCGCCCGCCGCTGACACGTGAGCGGCAAAGCGTCCTCGGGCACGCTTTGCCACTCACGTGGGTGGGGTCATCTCCAATCGCACCCCGAGGAGTCGGACTTCCCGCTCGTGGTCGAGGCGGTCGACCAATGCTGCTGCCGCGTCGGCGATCACGTCGGGATCGAACGYCGGCTCGGGTAGTGGTTTGCTCGTCGTGTGGGTGTCGAACGGGGCGTAGCGCACCTTCAACGCCACTCGCACCGCCTTGCGGTTCTCCGCGAGGATGTCCTCCCGGACCCGGGCGGCGAGGCGACGGATCTCCTCGGTGACGGTCTCCCGGCCGGCGAGGTTCTGCTGAAACGTCGTCTCCCGGCTGTGCGACCGCGCCACCCACGGTTCCGCGGACACCGGGGAGAGATCGATTCCGCGACCGATCCTGGCGTACCACGGACCCATAGTTGGCCCGAGAGTCGCACCCAACTCCTGACCCGAGGCATCGGCGAGTTCGCGCACCGTATTGATACCGAGCGCGGCAAGCTTTTTCGAGGTCTTCTTACCGATCCCCCACAGCGCATCGGTGGGGCGCTCCCCCATGACGGCGAACCAGTTCTCCTCGGTGAGTCGGTAGATGCCCTGCGGTTTGCCGAAGTCCGTCGCGATCTTGGCCCGTAACTTGTTGTCGCCGATGCCGACTGAACAGTGCAGCCCCGTCGCCTCGAGGACGGCGTCGTGGATGGTGCGGGCGAACGCCTCCGGATCATCGGTCTCGACACCGAGAAACGCTTCGTCCCAGCCCATCACCTCGACGACAACGTCCAGCTTCCGCAGGGTGTCCATCACGACCGCCGACACCTCCATGTACGCCTCGGCGTCGACGGGCAGGAATACGGCGTCGGGAATCTTCCGTGCCGCTATCCGCATCGGCATCCCGGAACCCACACCGAACTCCCGCGCCTCGTACGACGCCGTCGACACCACCGCACGCTCGGTCGGATCCCCACGACCACCCACGACGACCGGACGTCCCCGCAGCTCGGGGTGCCGCAGCACCTCGACCGCGGCGATGAACTGATCGAGATCGACATGCAGCACCCACCGGTGACGCGGCGGAGTACTCATGGGACCAGTGTGCCCGACCCATCCGTCCGGGAACCCCGGAATCTACGGAGATCCCGGACGGGGGCGCGGTCACCGTTCGTTGCGTTCCCACAGGTCGTCGGCGTGATCACCGAGGTCGCGGCGGTTGAGCCTGCGTGACTTGCCGAGCTTGCGGAGCGTCGGGATGGTCTCGCGGGCTGCGACACCGATGCCGCGACGCTTGCGCGGAGAGCAGAGTGCGCAACCGCGGTAGGTGCGTGAGGGGTGGTGGGTAGGCATGCCGCCTCCGATGATGACTCCGCGCGGAGCGAAGAGTTCAGAATACATCGGTGCCGTCGGCGGGCGGTAGCAATTCGTCGGGGAACCGATAGGAGCATCCGAGTTCACTGGTTGACCGGGTGCCCCAATTGTCCCGGAACCAGGCCACGCACGTGTTCGCGACCAGGTTTGCGTCGCGACTGAAGAGATAGCCGTCGGTGCAGTCCTCGAAATGGCCGTCGAACTGCCAGATGTCGAGTGGCAGGTGCTCGGTGGAATAGTCGGCGAGCAGGAGGTGCCCGAGTTCGACGCGTGATCGGCGAAGCATTAACACACCGCCGGCCAGTACCTGAATCTGCGCGCAGACGACCTCTCCATCGTCGTCCTCACTGACGTAACTATTCGGGCCGATCTCGACGATGAGCGCGACCGGTTGATCGACCAGCGAACCCGTCAACCACTCGACCATCCCCGCCCACGAAACCTCGGGCAACTCGGTGGAATCGACCATCATCACCTTCCCTTGCTCGCGACCAACCACGACAGGGGATCGTCGAAAGCCTCCCCTTGCGTCGTATCAAAGCAGAAGGTCCCGACACATGCGGCGCGAAATCGCTCGCACCCTCACTTCGTCCTCGGACGGAGTGAGGGTCCTCGCGTCTCAGGACCCTCAGGTGACGAGACCTGCCCGGAATGCGGTCAGCGCCGCTTCGACTCGGTTACGCGTGCCCAGCTTGGCGAAGACTGCCGAAATGTGGGTCTTGACGGTCGTTTCGCTGAGGAAGAGCTGACCAGCGATGTCGGCATTCGACGCGCCGGATGCGAGGGACCGCAGGACGTCGCGTTCCCTGGCACTGAGCGCGGCAAGGACCGCCCGATCGGGATCTGCGGTGGGCGGCCGGTTCGCCGCGACGATCCGCCGCAGCGACTCCTCACTGAACAGTGTGTTGCCGGCCGCGACGGCGCGAACGGACTGGTGGAACGTCTCCGGCGGTTCGTCCTTGCTGAGGAAGCTGTGGGCTCCGGCCGAAACCGCCTGAAGCACGAGGTCGTCGACGTCCATCGCCGTCATCGCAATCACCCGGGGTGGGTGTTGCAGGGTCATCAGGTGACGGGTGGCATCGAGTCCACCGACCCGGCGCATCTTCAGGTCCATCAGCACCACGTGCGGTCGATACGCATGGACCGCGGCCGGCACCCGGTCCCCGTCGTCGACATCTGTGACGACGGCGATATCCGTGGTGGCAGCGAAGATGTCGGAGACACCTCGCCGGACGAAGGGATCGTCGTCAGCGATCAGAACGGTGATGGCGTTGGTTCCGGTCATGGTGACCACAGGGTATTACCCCGGACCGACAGCACCGCCTCGCGGTCTGGGCGATGTGGCTCAGGCGAACCACGGGAGCCAGCAGTCGACGACGAACTCCCCACCGAGCCTGCCTGCCTCGAGCTTTCCGCCGATGTCACGGGCCTGCTCGGCGAGTCCGCGAAGACCGGCGCGCGAACCACCCGGGACTGTCGGGGGCTGGAAACTGAGGCTGTTACGGATGTCGATTCGGATACCGTTCTCGCTGGCGCCGCTGATCGAGATGCGAATCGTTTGATCGCTCGCGTACTTCTGGGCGTTGGTGAGCGATTCCTGCACGACCCGGTAGGTGACGTGTCCGGACACGGTGCCGACGTCGCCGGGCCGCAGGTCTGCGAAATAGGTGGCGTGCAGACCGGCCGCGCGGGCGGACTGGACCAGGTCGGCGACACCGTCGATGCCCTGGTGACCGCTCGCTCGACTCGCCCCGCCGGACCCCCGCAACACACCGACGATGTTCTTGAGTTCGTCGAGCGCCTCGTGCGCGGTGCTGCGTATCATCGACGCGGTGTTCGCGATCTTCTCCGGATTGCCCGCACCGCCGACCTGCAAGGCCCCGGCGAACAGGGAGATTCGGCTCAGGCTCGCGGCGAGAGTGTCGTGCATATCCCTCGCGATGCGAGTGCGTTCCTCGGTGCGGATCATCTCGTCTCGCATCGCATGCGTCTGCTCCGTCGCGCGGTCGCGACTGCGCTCGGCCTGAGCCAGTTCTGTGCGGGTGTGCTTCAGCACCGCGATCGAAACCACGATCGCCACCAGCGTCGCCGCAACGAGCCAGGGAATCCACAGTGCGATATCCCAGTCCGGCTTCGGCCCACCGACCTCCGGTCGTGTCGAACCCATCGTCAGAACCGAATTGTCGCGGGTGCGGAACGCATCGTAGGTGAGCGAGACGCCGCATGCCAGGAACACCGCTGTCGCTGCCGCGACCAGCTGCTGCCCCCGCTCCGTCCGGGCGAGTGCGTAGAGCGCGATCAAGGCGGCAGTGGCGTCGGTCGAGAAGAACAGCGGACCCACCAGGGCCACGCCCAGAACCAGCCACGGCCGTTCGTGCCGCCATACCAACGCGACCGCGGCACCCAGATTCAGCACCAGTCCGATCGCTATGTTCCACACCGCGACGGTCGCGGAATCGCCGGACAGACCGACCGTCATCAGCGAACAGAACACGCTGAGCGTCACCGCGCCGGTGGTCCAGACGCGGCGACGGATGATTTCAGCGGATGTTGCAGTCACGGCCATGAGGCTACGCATCGGACCGACACGTTCGCGATCGGCCGAAAGTAGGGGCCCGAACTGACTTCCGACCGAAAGTAGGAATCGATCCGGCTCTTCGGACGATCCGCGATGGGCGCCCCGTCGGGTGAACTCTCCATTGAGCGCGATCGCAGCCACGGCCTGCGGCCCGCAACCTCACCCGCATGACCCACTCACAGGAGGATCCGAGATGACGAACCCCGGTCAGCCCTATCAGAACCAGCCCTACCCTGCCCCGCAGCCGCCGAAGAAGAAGCGTCGCCTCTGGCCGTGGATTGTGGTCGGCGTTCCGATCCTGCTCTTCGGTGCATGCTCGATCGCCATCGCGTCGAGCACGGGGAGCGACGAGGGCACCACCGTCACAGCAGGTTCCGGCGACGGGGAGGCTCCCGCCGACAGCGGGCCCGCCTTCCCCGGCAAGCTCGAGGAAGACACCTCCGCGGCCGGCGGCGACACGATCACTCGCGACGGGCTCGCCTACACCGTCGCCGCGCTCGAACCGGTGAGCAGCATGATCGGCGAGTACTTGTGCAGCACCGTGACCATCAAGAACGTCGGCGACAAGCAGAACGACTTCAACGGATATGTGGATTGGAGCCTTCAGGATGCCGGCGGCGCCATTCGCGACGCGACGTTCGCGCCTGACCGCGAACTGCTGAACTCAGGGAAGATTGCGCCCGGCGGTCAGGCCACCGGCAGCGTCTGCTTCGACGCCCGCCAGGGCTCCGGCCCCGGAACCTATGTCGTGCTCTTCGAGGACACCTTCTCGCTGTCCACCGACCGCCTAGCCTGGATCAACACTCTGTAGATCCCGCATGGGCAAACGTCTGGGGGCGGGGCACGAAGCGTGCCGATACCGCTGTTCGTGCTCCGTCCCCATATTCCATTCTCCGACAAGTCAATATGCCATTCAAATGACAACGGGAACCGGAAACTGTGCTCAAGACCCCTGCCGGGCGCACTTGTCGGACGGGCCTGATACTTTCCGTTTCAACGAACCGACCGCAGGTTCGCAAATCCTGAGCAAAGGCTGATCATCTACATGTTCCGCAAGGTTTCACTCACCGCTGCAATCACTCTCGCAATCGCCGGCCTCGGATCCGGGATCGCGAATGCGGCACCCGCTACCTCGTTCGGCGCCGGTGATTACATCGTGGGGGTCGACATCGCCCCGGGCACGTACGTCGGCAGCGGCACCGTCGACGACATCATGGGGTGCTACTGGGAGCGCCTGTCGGGCACCAGCGGTGAGTACGAAGACATCATCGCCATGGACTACACCCACTCACCGAAGGTGATCGTCACCATCAAGCCGACCGACATGGTCTTCTCCTCCACGGACTGCGGAACATGGACGCCCGCTCCCGCCGCCCAACCCCAGGCCCGGCCGGCGCCCGCCGCACCGGCACCGGCACCGGCACCGTCGATCTTCGGTTCCTGACCACAGCCCCAGCAGATCGCCCCCACAAGCACCCGCGGTGGGGGCGCTCCCGAACTATCAGAGGCAGATCACTGTGACCGAACCCCTCTACCTCGACCCCGTCGCTGAGCCGGTTCCCGGAGATGCGCCCCAGACCAAGCGACTTCGGCGCTGGCCATGGATCTTCGGTGTCGTCGTCGCCCTTGCGGCCGGTGTGGGAATCGGCCTCTCGACCACCCCCAGCGAGGCAGAGAACCAGGCCAAGATCGACGCCGCGCTCGCCGGTGAGCGCGAGGCCCTGGCTGCGCAAAGCGCTGAAGTCGCGGGGAAGGCTGCCGACGCCGAGAAGGCGGCAGGCGACGCGGAAGCGGCCATGAAGAAGGCACAGGAAACGCAGGTGGCAGCAAACCAGCATGCGGTCACCGTGAACGCTCAACTCGACGAGCGGAAGCAACAACTGGACAGCCGGGAGCAACGACTCGTCCCCCGCGAAGCCGACGCTGCCCGATCGACGTTCGGCAGTGGACTCCACCGAGTGGGCGTCGACATCAATCCGGGCACCTACCGCACCACCGGCGGTCCGTACTGCTACTGGGAACGCTTGTCCGGCACGTCAGGTGAATTCGACGACCTGATTGCCAACGACGTACCCAGCGGTCCGTCCGTCGTCACGATCTCGTCGTCGGACGCCGCGTTCAAGAGCCAAGACTGCGGGACGTGGACGAAGACTGGCTAACCACGCAGCGGCCCAGAACTCAGCCCACTCCATCATGACCGCGCACAAGACCGGTCGACACATCACAAGGGAGATTTAGTGAAGCACAAGTTCGTGGGGGCGATGCTGTGCGCGTCGTCGGCGGTAGCAATAGCGGTGTCCGGCGCTGGCGTGGCCAACGCGGGCACTTACCTGAGCGGCGACGGCACGTACCGAGTCGGTTACGGCCCGCAAGACCTACAACCCGGCTTGTGGTCGTCGTCGGGTGGCAGCAGCTGTTACTGGTCGCGCACCGCATCCGACAGTTCGATTCTCGAAAATTCCTTCGGCGAGGGTTCACAAACCATCGAGATCAAGCCGGGCGACGCGAAATTCACCACCCACCGGTGCGGAGGCTGGCGTCGAGCGGACCCTGTTCCCAACCCGATTCCCGGGCTTCCGCCCATCGAAGCCGTCGACTACCGCAACATGACGACCCTCGGACTCGGCGCGGGTATCGGTTCGGCGGCTGTGGGGTCCGCTGCGATGCCGTCCATTCTCGGTGTGCTGTTGATGGCAGGATCGTCGGGCAGTTAGCCCGGACAAAACGAACAGTCCACCTACATCGACAGCACCATCTGCGCGAAGAGGCGACCCCAGACGGGGTCCATCGGCTGGTCGCGCTGGACCCAGCCCTCGACCATGGCGCCGGTGAGTTCGAGGAACGAAATCGTGGGGCGGGCGATCCAGAAGAGTTCTTCCCGGCCGACGATGGTCCCGTCGCTCGTCTGCCAGCCGAGGGCGGCGAGGCCTTCGGCGATGACGTCCCGGCGTTCGTCCGACGTGGTGCCGGCGGCGAGGGTGAGGAGCACGAGGTATCCGGCCTCCCGCTCGATGGGCTCGTCCGCCAGTGGCAGCCGGTCGAGAAGGTGTGCCCACAGCCGACGTGCATCGCTTGCCGTCGCGGAGCCGAGATTGGTGCGAATCAGTTTGCCCTTGTATTTGCGCACCAGTCCCAGGGTCTTGGCGTATTCGCGGAGCAGGTGGACCGGCCGCTGATCCGACTCGCGGTTGCTGGTGGCGGGCCAGTCGTCGAAGCCCGGCAGTTCCCGCCGCATCTCCGCCACCACGGCCGGTGGCAGGTAGCCCGCCTGGGTCAGTGTGATGCCGTCGGGACCGATGCGGTTCAGGAACCACCGCAGGTGGAATGTCGCCGCTTCGATCGTTTCGTGGATGTCGCCCAGCCGGTCGGTGAGGTGGGCGCGCTCGAGAAGCGAAAAGACTTGCGGGGCAGCTTGATGGGGGATCCGTCGCAGCAGTGCCGCGAACTTCGAATCCGTCACCGGCCCGTGGTCACGGATGACCGCTTCGATCCGCAGGCCACGGTTCACGGTGTCGACGCCGAACGATTCGGGTGCGAAGCCCGGCCCGACCCACGCCCCGGCGTCGTGATGACCGGGGTGCGACGGCGTCGCGAGGACCTTCAGCAGGTCGTCGTATCCGCCCGGTCCGCCGCAATCCTCGGGCGGGCACGCGCGGGCGCCGGCGAGGCAGGTGACGGTCGGCTCCGAGGCGTCGGTGTCGATCCGTTCGAGCACGATCGTGTGCTCCCAGCCGTCGCCGAAGTCGTACAGATAGGACAGCTGCTCCCCCGGTTCGGCGAGCACCTGATCGAGCCGCACCGCGTCCTCGCACAACTCGTCGTCCTCGTCGGCGAAACCCTCCTCGATGCTCTCGCGCATGTCGTAGCGCTCCGACGCGGGCGGCTCACCGCCGACCCACGAATGCAGGTGGCTGTCCTGCCAGCCCATGATCGTCTGCACGATCGGATGCAACTCGTGCAGCCGCAGGTTCGACGGCACCACGAATTGGCGCCAGATCGGCGGCGACACCTCGTCGAGTTCGATACGCAGGTGGTAGCCCGCGACGCGGCGTCGGCCCCGCCGTTCGGACGGCCGGACGATCACCGGCACGTCAGGAACGACGGACAGGTGTCGGCGTTTACCCGAAGCGGTCATGGCGTCATGGTAGGCGGGAGGCAGAAGTGTCCGGCACAAGTGGTGACGATAGCGTGAAGGCATGTCTGTGTCCGCACTTCTCGCAGGTCGGTACCAACTGCGGGGAGTGCTGGGCCGAGGCGGGATGGCCGACGTCCACGACGGGTGGGACCTGCGCCTCGAGCGCCCGGTCGCGATCAAGGTGCTGCGCCCCGAACTCGCGTCCGTCCCCGACACCCGCCGGCGGTTCGAGGCCGAGGCCCGGCTGGCCGCGACGTTGAACCACCCGAACGTGGTCGCGGTGCACGACTGCGGCGAGGACGCGGGAGTGGCCTACATCGTGATGGAAAGCCTGCCCGGGCGAACCCTCGCCGACGAGATCGCCACCGGACCCCTACCCGACGCGCGGGTGCGATCGATCCTTGCCGACGTGCTCGCCGCCGTCGGCGCCGCTCACGGTGCCGGGATCCTGCACCGCGACATCAAACCGGGGAACGTGCTGTTCACCGCGTCGGGCACGGTGAAGGTCGCCGACTTCGGCATCGCGAAGAGCGCGGCGTCCGACCACACGGCGACGGGACAGGTGCTGGGCACCGTGGCCTATCTCAGTCCGGATCGCATCCTGGGCACACCCGCCACGACCGACGACGACCTGTACGCGGTCGGCGTCGTCGGCTACGAGGCCCTCGCCGGGCACCGGCCGTTCGCCGGCGACAACATCCTGTCGCTCGCCCGGGCCATCACCGACGGGGCGGCCCGACCCCTCCACGAGGTGCGTCCGGACGCCGACCCGAACCTCGTGCACACGATCGAACGGGCGATGTCCCGCGATCCGCGGCAGCGGCACGCCGACGCCCAGTCGATGCGGGCCGCCGTTCTCGGAACGCCCGTCGCACACCCGCCGCCGACGAGGGCATTCACGCCCACCACATCCGTTCACCGGCCGGCACCCCAGCATCGGCGACCCGGGAGGACCGGCGTGATCATCGCCGCCGTCGCCGCTCTGCTGGTGGCCGCCGCCGTGGCGGCACTGGCCATCGCGTCGCAGAATCAGAACGGCACCGTCGGTCCCGGCCCGAGCACCACCGCCGTCGCCCCGCCCCCGGCGCCCGTGTCTCCGCCGAGCGGCACCGTCGACGTCGAACCCGTCGCACCGGCGCCGCCGGTCGACGCCCCGAAGACCGGTCCGGGAAACAGCAACGGCAACAACGGGAACGGCAAGACCAAGGACAAGGACAAAGACAAGGACGGCAACTGACCTGATCGGGATTGCCGCGGTGGGGCATGCGCCCATCAGGAGCCGCGACGCGCGTCCACCGCGGCCCGGACCGCGGGCGCGACGTCGGTCGCGAACTTCCTGACCTGGTCGAGGTCGTCGCCGTCGGTGCCGAAGACGAATGTGTCCATTCCCGTCTCCACCACGAGGTCCGTCAGTTGGCTCACCCATTGCTCAGGGGTGCCGTGGAACAGCGTGTCCGACCGACTGTCGCTCACCCGGCCGAACACGTTGTAGACGCGGACGATCGAAGCCGGATCGCGGCCGGCGTCCGCAGCACCCGCGTCGATCTTCGCGTGCATGCCCGGCAGAATCTCCGGCGGGAAATAGGAACTCGACGGCACCCACCCGTCGGCCGAGCGTCCCAGCGCCCGCAGCATTCGGGGGCCACCGACGCCCAGCCAGATCCCGATACTGTGCGCCGGGACCGGTCCGGGGTGCACGCCCTCGAGGCGGTAGTGCTCACCGCCGGAGTACACGGCACGCTCACCGGACCACATCAGGCGGATCACCTCGACCGCTTCCTCCACCGCCGTCGCGGCCTGCCCGGGCGTGCGCACGTCACCGCCCATCGCGCCGATCGCTTCCCAGAACGCACCCGCACCCAACGCCACCTCGAACCGGCCTCCCGACATCACGTCGAGGCTGGCCGCGGCCTTCGCCATCGTCGCCGGCGGGCGGAGCGGCAGGCACGCGACATCGGGAAACACCCGCACCCGTTCGGTCCGCGCCAGCAGCATGCCCATCAGCGACCAGCAGTCGAGGAATTTCGCCTGGTACGGGTGATCCTGGACGCCGATCAGGTCGAGTCCGGTCTCGTCGGCGAGCGCGGCGAGTTCGAACGTGTTGGCCAGCAACTCCACCGTCGGGGTGACGAACACCCCGAACTGCGGGGTCCTGCCGTAGTCGGTCATGGTGGCGTCCCTTCTCGGATCGCTGGACTCCCCTCGATCATCCAACACCGTGGCCGCCGGGAACACCCGGTTCGCCGCGCGGCATAGTGGGTTCATGACAGACGACACGAAAGACGCTCCCGCACCCGACGTCCGGGACGCGCCCGAACACCACCGCTTCGAAATCCGTGTCGACGATGAGCTGGCCGGGTTCACCGAATACCTGGACCACGAGAATCAGCGGATCTTCTTCCACACCGAGATCGGCGAGCAGTTCGCGGGCCGCGGCCTGGCCAGCACGCTGATCCGCAGCGCGCTGACGGAGACCGTCGGGGGCGGCAAACGGATTGTGCCGATCTGCCCGTTCGTCGCCCGCTACCTCGAGAAGCACGACGACTTCGCCAACGACGTCGACCCGGTCACCCCGGACGCGATCGAGGCGGTGCGGCACCGGGAGCGCTGATCAGGGTGCGCCGTCGGCGCCGCGAGCCTCCTCGAGCTGCCGGATGAGGGTCGCGGCGTCGTACGGCCCGGTGTGCCGGGTGAGGTCGGTGCCCGTCGCACCGAGGTAGAACGTGGGGGTCCCCCGGAAATCGCTCGACTCGGCGTCGAGTTCGTCGTCGTCGATGCGGTGACCATACGTGCCTTTGCGGATGTCTTCCTCGAACCGGTCCATGTCGAGCCCCAACTCGGCCGCGTAACCAAAGATCTCGTCCTCGGCGAGGGCGTCGCTGTTGGCGAACAGGTGGTCGTGCATCTCCCAGAACCGGCCCTGGGCGGCCGCCGCCTCACTCGCCTGGGCGGCGAACCGGGCGTGCGGGTGGACGGCGTCGAGCGGGAGATGCCGGAAGACGTAGCGGAGTTCGTCCCCGAACTGCGCTCGCACGTCCCGGATGCTGCCGGTGGCCTTGCTGCAGAACGGGCATTCGAAATCGCCGTACTCGACGAGGGTGAGTGGCGCATCCACCGGCCCGCGCACGTGATCGCGGCCGGTGGCGACGGGCCGGAGCAGGGTGAGCCCGACGACCTCCGTCGGCGGGTGCACCCAATCCGAGATCCGGAACAGCGCCCAGCCGAGCACGGTGGCGATGACGGCCGCCGTCAGGACGCCGACCCGGGCGTCGTTGGCCAGTTCGGGCGAGTCGATGGCCAGGTCGACGATGAACAGCGAGATCGTGAAACCGATGCCGGCCAGCGCGCTGCCGCCGGCGATCTGCGACAGACTCAGCCCGGGCGGCAGACTGCCGGGCCGCAGCTTCGAGAACAGGGCGGTGGCCGCGGTGATGCCGACGAGCTTGCCGACCACCAGGCCGAGCACGATGCCCCACGCCAGCGGAGACCGGGCCGCGTCCGCGAGCGTCTGCCCGGTGATGACCACGCCGGCATTGGCGAGCGCGAAGATCGGGACCACGAGGAACGCGGTGTAGGGCTGGTAGAAGCGCAGCAGCCGCTCGTTGACGGACACCGCGCGCAGCACCCCGAGCTGGGCGGCGCGCGCGTAGTCGGAGTTCGGTGACTGCCGGAATGCCCGCGTGAGCTCACCTGCCCGCTCCACCTCGCTGCGCCGCGGCGGGTACACGGGCAGGATCAGCGCGATCAGCACGCCGACCAGGGTGGGGTGGACGCCGGACTCGTAGAACGCGACCCACGTCCCCGCCGCGACGACGAAGTAGGCGACACCGCGCCACACCTCGAGCTTGCGCAACTGGACGATCAGCAGCAGCCCGACGCACCCGAGGAGCAGCGGTCCGAGCCGCAGGTTGTCGGTGTAGAAGAAGGCGATGATGGCCAGGGCGCCGATGTCGTCGGCCACCGCCAGTGTCAGGATGAACACGCGCAGCCGGGCGGGGCATCGGGGTCCGACGAGGGCGAGTGCGCCGAGCACGAACGCCGTGTCGGTGGAGACGACGACACCCCACGCACTGGCCTCGTCCCCGGTCGGGTTGAGGAGCAGGAACAGGACGGCGGGTAGCGCCAGACCCGCGATCGCGGCGAGCAGCGGCACGGCGGCGCGGGCGCGGTCGGTGAGCTCGCCGATCGTCAGCTCGCGTTTCACCTCCAGCCCGACGACGAAGAAGAACAGCGTCATCAACCCGTCGTTGACCCAGTGCTTCAGGTCGAGACCGATGCTGTAGTCGCCGATCTGGATGGTCACCGGGGTGTGCCAGAACGACTCGTACGAATCACCGATGTTGGCCCACACCAACGCGAGAATCGTGGCGACGAGGAGGAAGCCGGCCGACAACTTGTCGTCGTCGGTGTCGTCGCGGATCAGGGCCAGCCGCGCCGACAATCGTCGAAGTGTGGTGGGGCTGCTCTGCTCGACCGTCATCTGGTCCTCACTCACATTCTCGACCGCTGGTCAGCCTAACGCCGCGACGCTCGAGCCGCCCAGCTGTCCGAAGAACCCCGATCCGGCCGCGATATCATCCCGGCATGGGATCGAAGCGGGGTAGGAATCCGGGCCAGAAGCGGGCAGCAAAACAGCAGGCACGCCAGCGGAGGAACCGCTCGACGATTGTGCCGATGTTTCCCACTCCCGCCGTCGACCCGGCGCTTATCGACAACTTCGTCCAGTGGCTGCATACGGGCGATCTCCCCGTGGACACGGATCTCTTCGCGCACCTCGTCGAGTCGACACTTACCAACCTCGCACGCGGCCGCCGCGGATTCCGCGCCACCGGCTGGCTCCCCGCGGACGCGCACAACCTGCTCGATGTCGCCGACCAAGTATCCGCAGAAGCTGCCGACGACGTCGAGGACGTCGCCATGGCGATCGTCGCCTCGGCCCTGACCTTCCTCAACTATCTCGACGAAAACCGGCTGTGGACCGGCACCGAGGACAACCTCATTCATTGCATCGAGGACCTCATCGAATTCCTCGAGCCGCAACCATCCGTCCTCCTTCCCGACGACATCGCACTTCGCGCCGTCGACGAAGGAGACGAGCTTCGCGCACTCGCCTCGCTTCCGGTGATCACGACCCTTGCCGCACTCGTCGAGTGGGTCGGCACGGGCGCGCCCGTCACCTCCACCAAGGTCCCCAAACCCGTCTCGCTTCCCGATCTCGCTCGCGCATTGGGTATCGATCTCGCCGTCGACTCCGAGGGGTTTCCGCGTGCGCGGAAAATCCGCTCGATGCGCGACGTACCCGAAATGTTGGAGTATTGGGAAACCGCGAAAGAGGTCGGTCTCATCACCGTCAACTCCACGCGAGCGGTCCCCGGACCGAACGCAGAGCTGATCACCGACCGCACGACCCGCGCGCTGCCGCTGATTCGGGCAGCTGTCACCGAATACGTCCGCAGGCAACTCGTCACGGGTCAACGTCATCCACTCGACCCCACGCATCTCACCGATATCGTGGTGATCCAGGTGATCTTGGCGGGGATGACAGAGGAGCCCACTGCCAGCTCGGAAGACGCGCCGTTCGATGACGAGCAATCGCTGATGGATGACTTCGTCTACGACCGTTTGGACACGCTGGTGGAACAGAAATGGCTGACCAGGGATGACGCGTACCGAGTTCCAGCCGCGCTGCAGCCTGCAGTCCTTCGTGCCGTCCAACTCGCGAATGCAGAAAACGAGTACGCGGCATCCGGAGGGCTGGATTCACACATTACCGTGCGGATCTCGCTGGAAGGCACGCACATTCCTGTCTGGCGTCGCATTCGACTCGATGCCGCGCTTCCGCTCGCCGCTCTCCATGACATTGTCCAGTCGGCGTTCGGGTGGGAAGACTCTCATCTCCACGAGTTCTCCGCCGGACCGGCGTACTCGGGCGGCGAAGTGTTCATTCCCGCGGCCGACATCGCGCACCGTGATGTCGTGGGTACTGCCGTCCCGGAGGAGGAGGTCGCGATCGGTTTGTTGCTCAGCTCGGTCGGCGACTGTCTCACCTACCTGTACGACTTCGGTGACGACTGGATCCACCACATCGAGGTCGAGTCGGTCGACAACCCTGCACCCGACTCCCCTGCCGCGCTCTGCCTCGATGGACACAATATGGCGCCCTACGAAGATTCCGGCGGGCCGTGGGGCTGGGCGAACAAGATCGAAGCCAGCGCTGACCCGCATCACGAGGAACACTCCGAGATTCGGGAGTGGCTCGGCCTTCGCCCAGGTCAGCAACTCGATCCGACATCGTTCGATCGAGCCCGGGTGAACAAAGCCTTGGAGACGTTGTTCGTGTAAAGGGAGCCACCCGCGTCGGTGTCCGCGCATCACGGGCGGACACCGACTCAGACGTAGTTCTCGAGAACGAACTGGGTGAATCCCTTGCGGATCAGGCGCACGGCCTGCTTCTGCCCCTGACGCAGCACGGACTTAGGCACCCACACCTTCGGTTCCACCGCCATCGTGAGCTGAACCGACGTCCCGCGCGTGGTGGGGACCAGTCGGTACTCCCCTTCCTGGCACTTCTGCTTCTCGCTCTCGAGGAGCGTCCACGACATGTGCTCGTCCCCGATCCACTTGTGCTCGGCGAGCTGAGTGTCCGAGACGCCGAGAACGGCGAGCGTCATCCGCACGGTGCGAGGGCGTCCGTCGTCGAACCGGGACTCAACGACCACCTTCTTGTGCACCGCCGACCACTCGGGGATGCGTTCGACGTCCACCAGCGCGGCCATGACCTGTTCAGGGCTCGCCTCGATCTCGAACTCGCCTGATACCGACAACGCCATCTGGTGCTTCTCCTCCTCGTTTCCGGGTGCCTACGTGAGTGGCGATGCGTCCTCCAGCACGCTTTGCCACTCACCTGGCCTACAGTTCGGACGCGTAGCGCTCCAGCATGGCAGCAAGTTCCCCGGGGCGCGCGAGTGCCGCGAGATGGCCCGAGTCGATGACCTCCGGTGCGATACCCAGCCGCTCCCGGACGATCCGCTGCATGAAGTCGAGCGGAAACAGCCGATCACGACTGCCGGCGACGACCCGCGTCTTCACGAATGGCCACGCCTCCGCCTGCCACACCGTCCCGAACGGGGTGTCCGACATGACCGGCTCCTCGTGGCTGAACGCCTCCTCGGTGACGTCGTCGGGCACGTCGTGGAAGAACAGCGCCCGCAGGTCGTCGGGTGCGTCCGGGTCGCGGCCCTCCGATAGGTCGAACGCCCGCTTCGCCGCCGGCTGACCGGTGGTCTCCCACCACCGCCCCGGCGCCTCCCCCGGCGCGGGCAGCATCGGTGCCACCAGAACCAGCAGGTCGACGTCGACCTCGCCGCGCTGACAGACGATCGCCGCGGTGAACGCGGACATGGACTGCGCGACCAGCACGATCGTCCCCTCGACGTCCTCGACCGCATCGACGACGACGTCGGCGAACTCGTACTGGCCCGCGTCGTCGTCCCCGTACGGGAGGTCGACGGCGATCACCGAGTGCCCGCTCCCCTCCAGGATCGGCGCGACGCGGTGCCAGTACCACGAGTCGGAGCCGGCGCCGGGCAGCAGAACGAAGGTTGCGGGCATCTCGACTCATCTCCTGTTCCGGGACACGAACGGTCGAGATGAGCCTAAGCGCTACGTGAGCGGGAATGCGCGTCCGAGGACACTTTGCCACTCACCTGTGGGAGTGAAACGGCAGCGCAGTCGGCGGCGATACACACCATAGATCGGACGAGTCGCTCCGATCGTGCCGGGAACCACCACACACGACGAGAACCGAGCTGACATGTTCACCAACCATCTCTTCGGCGGAATGACCGATGAGGAAATCGACATCGAGATCGCCGACGAGTTGGCGGCCTGACGCAGTTCCCCCGTACGTGAGTGGCGCCGCGCACCCCGGCACACCGCGCCGCTCACGTACGAATCGCGTTCATGCTCAGCACCGGTCGGCCGGTTCACCCCTCCGCACGGCAGCCATCGCCAGCCTCTCGAGATCGTCCGCGGAGTATCCCGGCCAGCCGTGCAGCATCCGGCGCCACCGGTCCGGGACCGCCGACGCACCCCACCGGGCACCGAGCAACCCACCCGCGATCGCCGCGGTGGTGTCGGTGTCGTTGCCCGCCCGGACGGCCCGCTCGAGGGCCAGCCGAAGGTGATGCGGCCCCGAATCGTCGGCGCCGCTGATCGCCCACCACGCCGTCTGCAGGGCGTGAACCACCCAGCCGTTCTTCGGGAAGTCGGCGGGTGTGCCGCGTTCCGCCCGGTCGAGCAGCGGTCCCCAGAACTCGCCGACCTCAGCGGGCACCACCTGCAGGTATCCCCGCACCCCGTCGAACGTCCCGAACAGCACCGCGTGCCGGATCGCGTGGGACCACAGCCGGCACGCCTCTCCGGCGCGCTGATCGTCGTGGGTGAGGGCACCGATCTGGTACGCGGCCTCGGTGCACGCCTCGGCGTCGTCGAGATACGCCAGCGCGACCGGGGCCGTCCGCATCAGCGAACCGTTGCCGCCCTTCCTCCCCGTGATGCTGCGTGCCCGCTCCTGCATGGCCGCGGCCGAGCCGTCGCGGGCCGACAGCACGGCGCGCGTCTGATTGCCGACGTCGGGCGGGTTCGAATCGATCCACCGAACGAACTGTGCAGCAACGGCATCCAGTCCGTCATCCCGGCCGATATCCACTCCGGACGCTGCCACCTCCGCGACGGCTACGGCCATCGATGTGTCGTCGGTCCACTCCCCCGGCGCCCAGTCGAACATGCCGCCCCCGACCATGTCGATCACCGCATCGGCCGCCGGGGTGGTGAACTCGTATCCCGCCCCGAGCGCGTCGCCCGCGGCGGTGGCAATCAATACGCCTGCGGCTCGGTCGGTCTGGCGTTCGGTCAACTTCACAAATCCCCCTTAGATCGAATTCGCTCCAATATTAGAGCACTATCGATCTAACATGCAAGACTTCTGCGTGTCGGCACGTCGGCGTAGCGTCACGTAAACACTGTCGACGGAGGAGTGCTCATGTCGGGCGAACTGTCGTTCTTCGAACTGGGTGTGGCCAACACGGAGCAGGGCCGAAAGTTCTACTCGGCGTTGTTCGGCTGGGAATTCGAATCGGGACCCGGCGGATCGGGATATTCGATCGCCACCCCGAACGTGCCGGGCGGGATCCACGGCGGCGACGAGGGCGCCGGCCCCTACGTCTTCTTCCGGGTGCCGGACCTCGACGCCGCAGTCGAGCACGTTCTGGCACTCGGCGGCACAATCGACGCCGTGGATCTGGGTGACGATCCCGAGTCGGTAGCAAAATTCGGGCGATTCAAGCTCTGCCACGACGACCAGGGGTCCGCCTTCGGTCTGCACGAACCACCCTCCGGCAACTGAATCAGCGCGCCCGGAACGAGGTTCCCGGACGCGCTGATTCGGATCGATCGGTTACGGCTCGTTCGGTGAGTCGCCCCCGCCCTCGTCACCCCGGTCTCAGTTCACGACCGAGCTACACGACGGCCCACTGCCTCGTGTGAACGATCACCGCCGAATCAGGGATTGACCGTCCGGCCTTGATCGTCGTTGACCGGCGGCTGCTGCGCGGAAAGACCGTCGTCGGGGCCGTCGCACCAGTTGTCGAATTGGTTGTACGGATCGGTGCCCCACGCCGGGACGTTGTTCTCGTACGGTTCCGCCCAGTCGTCGCACCCGATCGGACCATTCTGCGGGAACCCGGGTGGCATCGGCTGAATGACATCCGGCCTGCGCACCGGCACCGCCGAGTCGAGACTGCCGCCCCAGGCGACACCGGACGCTCCCAATCCGATCGAAGCCGCGAACACTGCCACCGCGGCGACCCTCCTACCCATTCTCATGATTGCCTCCGTTGGTTTCATGGCCTCCCAGGCTGCGATACCCAGAAACCCGAAAAACAATCCTCGACGAGGGTGTTTCGTCCAGAAAATTCGACGATCAGTCGGTTTCGGGGCGGCAGCGCACGTACATCTCGGTCACCGACGTCAGCACCTGCTTGCCTGACCCGTTGAGAATCTCAGTCGCTACGGTCACCAACGCCCGCCCACGACCGTCCTGCTTCACGTCCTCGATCAGCAGGTTCCCGGTCAGCACGTCACCCGGCCGCACCGGCCGGAGGAAGTTGACGTCGCGCATCCGGCTCCCTGCGATGACGCTCCAGCGCGCGTAGAGAGTGGTCGCCGACAGTCGCTGACACACCGCAATCGTGTGGACACCACTCGCGATGAGCCCACCGAAATAGCCCTCGTCTGCGGATTCACGGTCGATGTGGAACGACTGCGGATCCCACTGCCCCGCGAACTCGAGCACCTCCTCCTCGGTCACCGTGTACGAGCCCAGCTCGAACCTCTCGCCGACCCTGAGGTCGTCCGCATAGACGACGTCAAGCTTGCTGTCCACCACAAACCGTCCGATCATTCGCTCGCGCCTCCACCAACACGGAGACTCCGTCGAGGATATGACCGCACGACGGCTGCAGCGACAGCGCCCTGCCGCCGGCCGCAGAAGACGATCGTTAGACAGTATGAGGGTATGGGCTGGGGCCCACTCCACATGTGAACGTGGGTTGCCGACAGGAAACGGGTCCTGGCCGGTAGAGCCACAAGATGTGGGAGGCCCCAGCAATGAATCAGCGTACGAGTGTCGGATTGGATGTGCACGCACGATCGGTCGTCGCGTGCGGCCTCGACGGGCGGACCGGTGAGCTGTTCGAGCGCCGATTGACGCCCGATCATCGCGACATACTCGAGTGGATCCGGTC
>NZ_JBFUHV010000126.1:0-36311 GCF_056402215.1 Rhodococcus sp. P4_B6
GGCCGTGGGTTTCCACCACGGCCGCGACGACGTCGCACCCCCGTTCGCGGCGGCGGTGCGCCTCGCCGAGCATCGCGAACGTCTTGCCGACACCCGGTGCGGCGCCGAGATAGATGCGCAGTTCGCCGCGCCGGCGTTCGCCTTCGGGTCCGGTACCACTCACCTCGCCATCATCCACCAGCTGTCGGGGCGGTGCACCGAGGAACGGTCAGGCCGAGGGCGAGATTCAGCTCGAGAACGTTCACCCGCTGCTCCCCGAGGAACCCGAGTTGCCGTCCCTCGGTGTTCTCGTCGACCAACTGCTGGACGCGGCTCTCGCTGAGGCCGTTCATCTGTGCGACCCTCGGCACCTGCAACGCGGCGTACGCGGGGCTGATGTGCGGATCGATGCCGGAACCCGATCCGGTGACCGCGTCCGCCGGCACGGACTCGGGTTGCACCCCCTCGCGGGCGGCGATCGCGTTCCGGCGCTGGGTGACGAACGCCGCCAGGATCTCGCTGCTCGGTCCCTGATTGGTGGGCAAGGCGGTGGCGGGGTCGCCCGGTGCGAACGGATCCTGTGCGGCGACCGACCCGGTGACCCGGTTGTGGAAGAACGGGTCCGGGTCCCCTGCCGGCACCTGCGGGTCGACACCGACCCACCGGCTCCCGACGACGCACCCGGTGGTGTCGCGGACCGGCGAACCCTCCGCCGCGCCGGCGCCGATCCGGCTCACCCCCCACACCGCGGCGGGATAGAGCACGCCGAGAACGGCGGTGAGTGCGAGCAGGACGAGGAGTCCGGCCCAGGTCTGCCGGAGCAGTCCGATGAGAAAACGCATGCGAAGTCACCCAATTCCGGGAATGAGACGGACGACGAGGTCGATGAGCCAGATACCGGCGAACGGTGTGATCACGCCGCCGAGGCCGTAGATCAGCAGGTTGCGGCCCAGCAGTGTCGACGCCGACGACGGCCGATAGCGAACACCTTTCAGCGACAACGGGATCAGCGCCACGATCACGACGGCGTTGAAGATCACCGCCGAGAGGATCGCCGATTCCGGGGTGGCCAGACGCATGATGTTCAGCGTGTCCAGCTGCGGATAGATGACGCTGAACAGCGCGGGGAGGATGGCGAAGTACTTGGCCAGGTCGTTGGCGAGCGAAAACGTGGTCAGCGCACCTCGGGTGATGAGCAGCTGCTTGCCGATCTCCACCACCTCGATGAGCTTGGTGGGATCGGAATCGAGATCCACCATGTTCCCGGCTTCCTTCGCCGCGGACGTGCCGGTGTTCATCGCCACCCCGACGTCCGCCTGGGCCAGGGCCGGGGCGTCATTGGTGCCGTCACCGGTCATCGCGACCAGCCGGCCGCCCTCCTGTTCCTTGCGGATCAGCGCGAGTTTGTCCTCGGGTGTCGCCTCCGCCATGAAGTCGTCGACACCGGCCTCGGCCGCGATGGCCTTGGCGGTGAGCGGATTGTCGCCGGTGATCATCACCGTGCGGATTCCCATCGCCCGCAGTTCCGCGAACCGCTCGGCGATGCCCGGCTTCACCACGTCCGACAGCGCGATCACGCCCAGCACCGTCGGCGCATCCGCGTGGATCGAGGCCACCACGAGGGGTGTTCCGCCGGCCTGCGCGATCTCGTTCACCGCGCCGGTGACCGCGGGCGAGGTGTGTCCGCCGAGCGAATGCACCCAGTTCAGCACCGCGTCGCCGGCGCCCTTGCGGATGCGGGTGCCGTCGATGTCGAGCCCGCTCATCCGGGTCTGCGCGGTGAACGGCACGAACTCCGCTGCCCTCTCGGCCTCGGACGGCGCGGGGTCCAACCCGAAGTCCCGGGCGCACAGGTCCACGATGCTGCGCCCCTCGGGAGTGCCGTCCGCGAGGCTGGACAGCCGTGCCGCCGTTGCCAGCTCGCTCGCGGACACTCCCGGTGCGGGATGCAGGGCGGTGGCCTGCCGGTTGCCGAACGTGATGGTGCCGGTCTTGTCCATCAGCAGGGTGTCGATATCGCCGGCGGCCTCCACCGCCCGCCCCGACATCGCCAGGACGTTCCGCTGCACCAGCCGGTCCATCCCGGCGATCCCGATGGCCGACAGCAGGGCGCCGATCGTGGTGGGGATCAGACACACCAGCAGCGCGATCAGTTTGATCGGGTCCTGTTCCTGCCCCGCGTACAGACCCATCGGGCCGATCGCGACGACGGTCAGCAGGAAGACGATCGTCAGCGACGCCAGCAGGATGTTCAGCGCGATCTCATTCGGCGTCTTCTGCCGCGCCGCCCCCTCCACGAGGGCGATCATCCGGTCCACGAACGACTGCCCGGGGGCCGCGGTGACGCGGACGACGATCCGGTCGGACAGCACGGTCGTGCCGCCGGTGACGGCGCACCGGTCACCGCCGGATTCGCGGACGACGGGCGCGGACTCGCCGGTGATCGCCGATTCGTCCACGGTGGCGATGCCCTCGACGACGTCGCCGTCGCCCGGGATCACCTCACCGTCGACGACGACCACGCGGTCGCCGACGACGAGGTCGGTGCCCGGCACCGATTCCAGAGCGCCGCTCGCCGTGATCCTGTGGGCGACCGTGTCCTGCTTCACCTTCCGCAGGCTCGCCGCCTGCGCCTTGCCCCGCCCCTCCGCGACCGACTCGGCGAGGTTCGCGAACAGCACGGTGAACCACAGCCACGCGGTGACCGCCCAGGAGAACACCGACGGGTCGGCGATGGCCATGACGGTGGTGACGACGGAACCGACGAACACCACGAACATCACCGGGTTGCGGGCGAGGTGCCGGGGGTCGAGTTTGCGCAGCGCGCCCGGCAACGCCGTCACCAGCTGGGCGGGACTGAAGATCCCGGCCTTGACGGGCGCCGGGGCGTGGCCGCCCTCGGGCGGCGTCGTCGGCTCGGTCGCCGGACGACTGGTCACGTTCACACTCACTGCAGGGCCTCCGCGATCGGTCCCAGCGCGAGGGCCGGGAAGAATGTCAACGCCGCCACGAGCACGACGGTGCCGGTGAGCAGCCCCGTGAACATCGGGCCCGCCGTCGGCAGGGTTCCGGCGCCCGGGGCCGTCTTCTTCTGCGACGCCAGGGATCCGGCGAGCGCGAGGACGAAGATGATCGGCAGGAACCGGCCGAACAGCATGCACACGCCGAGCGCGGTCTGGAACCAGTCGCTCGTGACCGTCAGCCCGCCGAACGCGCTGCCGTTGTTGTTCGACGCCGACGCGAACGCGTACAGCACCTCCGAGAATCCGTGGATCGATCCGGGACTGCCGGGGTCGCCGCTGTTGCCCTGGTAACCGGTGGTCGAGGACAGGATCACGGTGATGCCCGTTCCGATCAGGACCAGCGCGGGCATCACCAGCACCGACAGCGCGGCGAGGGTGATCTCCCGTTGCCGTAGTTTTTTGCCCACGTACTCGGGTGTGCGGCCGACGAGGAGTCCACCGACGAAGACGGCGATGAGGGCGAGGACGAGAATGCCGTAGAGCCCGGTGCCCACACCGCCGGGCGCGATCTCCCCGAGCAGCATGTTCAGCAACACGGCTGCGCCACCGAGCGGCGACAGGCTGTCGTGGGCGGAATTCACCGCGCCCGTGGACGTTCCCGTGGTACTCACGGCGAACAGTGCGGTGCCCGGAATGCCGAAGCGGACTTCCTTGCCTTCCATCATCGCGCCTGCCGCGGAGGCCGCGACGCCGCGTCGTCCCGATTCGGCGGCAAGGGTGACGGCGAGCAGTGAACCCCACAGGATGCCCATCACAGCGAGCAGGGTCAGGCCCTGGCGGTGCCCGGACACCTCGCTCGCTCGGTCGTGAGGATCGCCGACCATGGTGCCGAACGTGCGGGTGAGGGACACCGGGATCAGCAGGATCGCGAGGATCTCGACGATGTTGCTGACCGGGGTGGGGTTTTCGAACGGGTGTGCCGAGTTGGCGGCGAGGATGCCGCCGCCGTTGGTGCCGAGTTCCTTGATCGCCTCCTGCGAGGCGACGGGCGCCAGGGCGTTGGTGACGGCATTGCCGTCCAGGCCGGTGGATTCGAATCCCGTGTGGAATGACTGGATCACGCCCTGGCTCAACAGAATCAACGCGATGACGAAGGAGAACGGCAGCAGAATCCGCAGACTGCCGCGGGTGAGGTCCACCCAGAAGTTGCCGATCTCACCGCCGCGGGCCACGCGGACGAACCCGCGGATCAGCGCGACCGCGACGGCCATGCCGACCGCCGCGGACACGAAGTTCTGCACGGCGAGTCCGACCGGCTGGGTCAGGTTGCTCATCGTGGTCTCGGGGGCGTAGGACTGCCAGTTGGTGTTGGTGACGAACGACACGGCCGTGTTGAACGCGACCGCGGGGCTGACCCCGGTCAGGTCGCCGGACAGCGGCAGCACACCCTGAATGCGTTGCAGGACATACAGGAAGAGCACGCCGGCCATCGAGAAGCCCAGAACGCTGCCCGCGTAGCCGTACCAGGTCTGCTCCGTGTGGGGGTTGATGCGGCACAGGCGGTACAGCACGGATTCGACCCGCAGGTGGCGGCGCGATTCGTAGACGCGGGCCATGTAGTCGCCCACCGGCACGTACAGCGCCGCGAGTACCGCGATCACGAGCGCGATCTGCAGGCCGGCCGCGAGGGCGGGCGTCATCAGAACCGCTCCGGGTCGATGAGCGCGACCAGCAGATACACGACGAGCGCCGCCGCGATCGCGACGAGGACGACGGCGAGTATTCCGGCGCCGGTCATTTCACGCGTCCGGTCTGCAGGGCACGGAGAACGAGCGCGCAACAGGCGAACCCGCCGAGGACGAGCGCAACGTAGGCCACGTCGGCCATGTGAGGATCCCTCTTCGTACTGATCCTGCGGTTCAGCGCAGGCATGACACCCCACGGTTGCGGGGTGTCATGCCAGCATCACGCCGGATCCGGGCGACAGAGGCCTCGCTGACGAAGCGCTTACGGGACGTCCAGGGCTCTTGACGCTTTCCTTACGCGGTCCGGGTCAGCCGCGACACGGACGCGGGCACGGGTGTGCCGGTCGCCACCCACGGCGCCGGGACGGGCGCACCGGCGACCGACCGCACGGGGACGACCCCGGCCCACGCACTGCTCGCTTCGGCGGGTTCGCCCGGCGGCGCGTCCCGCACCTTGACGGTCCACTGCCCCGGCGTGATCGGGAGGGCGAGGGCCAGCGTCGCGGCGAGTTCCTTGCGACGGTGTCCCCGGACCTCGCTGCTGCGACCGGGGATCAGCACGTCCGACAGTGCGTCGAGGGCGCCGGCGGATTCGTCTTCGCCGAGGGTGACGAGGTTGCCCCGCACCACCGCCGAACGGTAGTTGGCGGACGAGTCGAACAGTGTGTCCGCGACGACGATTCCGTCGAGCATCGCGACGCACAGCACCGCGGGGGCGCCTGCCGCGACCTGCCGCAGCGCGCCGGCCCCGGTGGAACCGTGCAGCAGGATCCTGTCGCCGTCGCGGGCGTAGAGCATCGGCACGGCCCAGGGCAGGCCGTCGACGACGGTGGCGAGGGTGCCCATCGGCGCGGCGTCGAGGACGGCGTCGAGCTGCGCACGTTCGGTTCGGGCACGGTCCGGGTATCTCCTGATCTTGTCCACGAGACCATCCTCACCCCCCATGTGGTTCAGGCTCCAGATCCACAATTGAAAATATCGGCAGACCAGTATTGTGGGTTCATGCCCCGGATCAGCCCCGAGCTGCACCTGACGTTGCGGCTCCCCGACACCGACGCACCGCTTCGGCACCGCATCGCGGAGTCGATCCTCGACGAGATCCGAGGCGGCCGTCTGCGGCCCGGCGATCCGCTGCCCTCCACGCGGGCCCTCGCCGGCCACCTGACGGTCGCGCGGGCGTCGGTGGTCGACGCGTACGACGAACTCTGCTCGTCCGGATACGCGAACGCCCGCGCCGGTTCCGGCACCCGGATCGCACCGGGCGCCGACGTGGCGGCCCGCGCGCACGTCGCCCCGCACGCGATCACGCACACGTCGGAGCGGGCGTCGCAGGCCGCTGCCGCGACACCGGAGGCGCGGTGGGACCTCACCCCGGGCCACCCCGACCCCGGCCTGATCTCGACCACCGACTGGCGCCGGGCGTGGCGGTCGGCCGCGGCCGCCACGGTGACGTCCGACGTTCCCGGCCCCGACGGGCACCCGGAGTTGCGGCGCGCCCTCGCGGGGCATCTGCGCCGCACCCGGGGCATCTCGGCGCGGCCCGACGAACTCGTGATCGTTCCCGGAGTGGGCTCCGCGCTTCGGACTCTCGTCGCCGCGGCCCGGCTGAGCGGCCGCGACGTGGTGTTCGAGGAGCCCGGCTACAGCCGGGCCCGCCTGGTCCTCGAGGCCGCGGGCGCGCGGACACGCTGCGTGCCCGTGGACGAGGACGGCCTCGATCCCGCACTGCTGCGCGGCATGGACGCGGCGGCCTACTGCACGCCGGCCCACCAGTATCCGATGGGCGCCCGGATGCCGGTGGGCCGCAGGGCCCGGCTCGTCGCCGACGCCGCGGCGTCCGGGACGCTGATCATCGAGGACGACTACGACGGCGAGTTCCGCTACGACGTGTCGGCGTTGCCCGCCCTGCGCAGCATCGACCGCGGGTCCGACTACGTGGCCTACCTGGGCACGGCGTCGAAGATCCTCACTCCCGCGGTCCGGGTGGCGTGGGTGATCGCCCCCGCGGCGCTGCGGCCGGGGATCGTCCGGGCGCTGGACACGACCGGCGAGGCCTGCTGTGCGATCACGGCCCTCGCGCTGGCGCATTTCATCGACTCGGGTGYGTTGTCGCGGCACCTCGCCCGCGCCTCCCGCACGTACGCGGCCCGCCGGTCGGCGTTCGTCGCCGCACTGCAGCAGCAGCTGTCCGCGGTCGGCACGGACGGCGTCGGGGTCGCCGGCATCGAGGCCGGTCTCCATGTCGTCCTGACACTGCCGCGCTCGGTCGACGACGTCGCCCTCGCGGCGGAACTGCAGGACCACGGGGTGACGGTGCCGAGCCTCGCCGACTACCGCACCACGCCGAGCGGACCCCGGGGACTGGTCTGCGGGTACGCCCGACTGCCCGAGTCCGCGGCCCGCGGGGCCGCCGGGGTGATCGGGGAGGTGGTCCGCAGGCACCTCCGCTGATACTGTTCGTTCGAACGAACAGTCACGGGGAGGGGCGAGATGAGCACGGGACAACTGGGCAGCGAACAGCGGCGCGAAGAGGAAGGCGACCGGTCACCGGGACTCGTCGAACAGGTGAAAGCCCTGGCCTCCGGCGACACCACGTCGGTCGCGGCCACCCGCGCCGCCCTCGACCGCATCGATGCCAGCCAGCCGACGCTCAACGCGTTCAAGGTGGTCCGCCGGAACAAGGCCCTCGCCGAGGCCGCGGAGGCCGACCGCCGGATCGCCGCCGGTGAACGCCTCCCGCTCCTCGGAGTCCCGATCGCCGTCAAGGACGACGTCGACGTGGCCGGGGAGCCCACCGCGTTCGGCTGCCCGGGCGACTTCCCGCCCGCGGCGCGGGACTCCGAGATGGTGCGGCGACTGCGCGCGGCCGGTGCCGTCGTCGTCGGCAAGACCAACAGTCCCGAACTGGGGCAGTGGCCGCTCACCGGCGGACCCGCCTTCGGTCACACCCGCAATCCGTGGAACGGCGACCACACCCCGGGCGGGTCGTCCGGGGGCGCTGCGGCGGCCGTGTCCGCCGGCCTCGTGTCCGCCGCGATCGGTTCCGACGGCGCCGGTTCCATCCGCATCCCCGCCGCGTGGACCAACCTCGTCGGGATCAAGCCGCAACGCGGCCGCATCTCCACCTGGCCTGCCGCCGAGGCGTTCTACGGTCTCACCGTCAACGGACCGCTGGCCCGGACGGTCGCCGACGCGGCCCTGCTCCTCGATATCGCGGCGGGACCTCATGAGGGCGACATCCACACACCGCCGCCGGTCACCGTCAGCGACGCCATCGGCCGCGACCCCGGGCCGCTGCGCATCGCGCTGTCCCTCCGGATCCCGTTCACCGCCACCCCCACCACGCTGCACCCCGAGGTGCGCCGGGGTGTCGCGCGGATCGCCGAGGCACTGCGCAGGCTCGGGCACCGCGTCGTGGTGGACGACCCCGACTACGGGATCATGTTCGGTCTCGGCTTCCTCCCCCGGTCGATGGTCGGCATCGACGACTGGATGCGGAAGGTCCCCGACCCGTCCCTCGTCGACCCCCGCACGAAGGGCAACGCCCGGACCGGGCGGCTGTTGCGCGGGGCCCCGCTCCGGTCCGCCCGGGCGGCCGAGCCGAGAATGCGGCGACGCGTCGGTGCGATCTTCGACGAGTACGACCTCGTCCTCGCCCCCACCACCGCCACTCCCCCGCCGAGGGTCGAGGAGATCGACGGCATCGGTTCGTGGGCCACGGACAAGGTGATCACCGCGGTCTGCCCGTACGCGTGGCCGTGGAACGTGCTGGGCTGGCCGAGCGTGAACGTCCCGGCCGGGTTCACGTCCGGAAACCTGCCGATCGGCGCCCAGCTGATGGGGCACGACAACGCGGAGCCGCTCCTGGTTTCCGTTGCGGCCCAGCTCGAGTCGGTGCTCCGGTGGGACCTGGAACGTCCCGGGAAGTGGTGGTGAGCGTGGCTTCGACGGACGTCCGTGACCGCATCCTCGCGGCGGCGCTGCACATCGTCGGCACGGAAGGCATTCCCGGCGTGACCAATCGGCGGATCGCGGCGCAGGCCGGGGTCTCGCTCGGCTCCATCACGTACCACTTCCCCACGCAGACGGACCTGCTGCGCGCCGCGCTGTCGGGGTTCGTGACGGAGGAGACGCAGCGGCTGTCGGAGCTGGCGGAGGGGTACCGCGACAAGGGGCTGAGCTTCGAGGACGTCGCCGCACTGACCGAGAAGGTCGCGAAGGATCTGGCGTTCTCCGCGGAGCGGATCGCCCCGTTCGAGCTGTACATCCAGGCGGGCCGCGATCACGAACTCCGTCAGGCCGCCGCCGAATGTTTCGCCGCGTACGACGAATTGACGGTGACGATTCTCACCGCCCTCGGCGTCCCCGATGCGGAGTCCGTCGCCCCCACGGTCGTGGCGACCATCGCCGGCCTGCAACTGCGCAGACTCGCCACCGGAAGCGACGGGGAGCACGACTTCGCGGCGTCGGTGCTGCTTCTCCTGCGGGCCGCCGGCCCCGTGCGTGGTTGACGGGTCCCTGGACTCGTCAACAGAACCCCAGCCTGCCGAGCTGTTTCGGGTCGCGCTGCCAGTCCTTGGCGACCTTCACGTGCAGTTCGAGGAAGATCTTGGTGCCGAGCAGTTTCTCGATCTGCAGCCGCGCCTTGGTCCCCACCTCGCGGAGGCGGGCGCCGCCCTTGCCGATCACGATGCCCTTCTGCGACGGCCGCTCGACGTACAGCAGCGCGTGCACGTCGAGCAGTTCGCCCTGCTTCTCGGTGCGTCCCTCGCGGGGGATGATCTCTTCGATGACCACGGCCAGGGAGTGCGGCAGTTCGTCGCCGAGGCCCTCGAGAGCGGCCTCGCGAATGAGTTCGGCCATCAGCGTCTCTTCGGGTTCGTCGGTGAGTTCGCCGTCCGGGTAGAACGCCGGGCCCTCCTCCATCTTCGACGCGAGGACGTCGACCAGCACCTCCACCTGCTCACCGGAGGCGGCGGACACCGGCACGACGTCCGTCTCCGGCCCGAGGAGCTTGGAGACGGCGAGCAACTGCTGCCCGACCATGTCCTTGCTGACCTTGTCGATCTTCGTGACGATGCCGACGAGCGTGGTCTTCGGCGCGATCTGCCGGACCTGCTGCACGATCCACCGGTCGCCGGGGCCGATCTTCTCGTCCGCCGGGATGCACAGGCAGATCACGTCGACCTCGGAGTAGGTGTCGCGCACGAGGTCGTTGAGGCGCTGGCCGAGGAGCGTCCGGGGACGGTGCAGCCCCGGGGTGTCGACGAGGATCAGCTGTGCGTGGTCGCGGTGCACGATGCCGCGGATGGTGTGCCGGGTGGTCTGCGGCCGCGAGGACGTGATCGCGATCTTGCTGCCCACCAGCGCGTTGGTCAGCGTGGACTTGCCCGTGTTGGGCCGTCCGACGAAACAGACGAATCCGGAACGGAATTCGGGTTTACTCATGTTGCTCCTCGATCACGGATCCATCGGTTCGCGCGAAGACGACGGCCGCCTGCGCACTGACTTCGTGTAGCGCGGCGATGCCCGGGTCGTCCGGGTCCCCGCCGATCACGGCTGCCGCCTCGAAACCCTCGGCACCACTCGACACCGCCGCCGCGACGGCCGCCTGCAGCGCGGTCAGCGACAGCGCCGTCAACGCGACCGCGCCGGCAGAGTAGGTGCGGCCGTCGAGATCGCGGACGGCGGCGCCCTGACCACTTCCGGTGCGGCCGAACGCTCCTCGCGCGAGCACGATCAGTTTCGCGTCCTCGGCGTCCAGTTCAGTCATCGTCGCCCTCCCGTTCACGGTCGTTGACGTCGTCGTCCTCGTCGATCGGTGCGCGTTGCACGAAGACCGTGCTGATCCGCACCCGCCCGCGCACGTCGGGCGAACCCTCACCGCGGAGGACGAGACCGTGCGAGACGACCTCCGATCCCGGGAGCGGCACCCTGCCGAGTTCGTATCCGATGAGCCCACCGACTGTTTCGACCTCGTCGTTCTCCACCTCGATGCCGAACAGGTCACCGAGATCCTCGATCGGCAGCCGCGCGGACACCCGGTACATGCCGTCGCCGAGGTCCTCGACCGGCGGGGTCTCGTCCTGGTCGTACTCGTCGGCGATCTCCCCGACGATCTCCTCGATGACGTCCTCGATGGTGACCAGGCCTGCGATGCCGCCGTATTCGTCGACCAGCACGGCCATGTGGTTGCGGTCGCGCTGCATCTCGGCGAGCAGGCTGTCGAGCGGTTTGGAATCGGGCACGAAGACGGCGGGCCGCATCACGTCGCCGACGAGGACACTGCGTCCGCCGTCGCGGGAGTGGTACGTCTGCTGCACGAGGTCCTTGAGGTAGACCACCCCGAGGACGTCGTCGACGTTCTCCCCGATCACGGGAATCCGCGAATGTCCGCTGCGGACGGCCAGCGACGTCGCCTGCCCGGCGCTCTTGTCGCTTTCGATCCACACCATCTCGGTGCGCGGCACCATCACCTCGCGGGCGGAGGTGTCGCCGAGTTCGAAGACGGACTGGATCATCCGGCGTTCCTCGTCGGCCACCACGCCCCGTTCCTGCGCCATGTCGACGAGTTCGCGCAGTTCGATCTCGGAGGCGAAGGGGCCGTTGCGGAATCCCTTGCCCGGGGTGATCGCGTTGCCGATCAGGATGAGCAGGCGGCTGATCGGACCGAGCAGGGTTCCGATGACCTGCAGCGGGAACGACGTGATCAACGCGATCGTGTAGGCGTGCTGGCGGCCGAGCGTCCGCGGGCCGACCCCGATCACCACGTAGTCGACGAGCACCATGATGACGGCGGTGAACGTCAGCGCCCACACGGGTTCGAGGAGATCGGACAGGCCTCCGACGAGCACCACCGTCGCCGTGATCTCACACAGGATGCGCAGCAGCACCATGAGATTCACGTACCGGGGACGATCCGACAGGATGCGGAGCACCCGGGTGGCGCCGGGGCGATCCTCCTTCGCCATCTCCTCGATGCGCGCGGACGAGATCGTGTTGAGTGCGGAATCGACGGCGGCGAAGACACCACCGAGAGGGACGAGGACGATCGCGAGGACGATCAGCGCGATGGCGCTACTCACAGAAGACCCTTCACGTGGCGGTTACTGATCCGGGGCGTCGAAGAACCCGGCCTTGCCGAGCAGCTTCTGGTCCCGGGCAGCGAGCGCGGCGTCGCGTTCGGCCCTGCGCAGATCCTCGTACCAGTCGTCGAGCAACTGGTTCTGCAGGCCGAACATCTCCTTCTCCTCCTCCGGTTCGGCGTGGTCGTAGCCGAGGAGGTGCAGCACACCGTGCACGGTGAGCAGAGCGAGTTCGTGGGCCAGCGGATGACCGGCCTTGTCGGCCTGGTCCGCGGCGAAGGACGGGCACAGCACGATGTCGCCGAGCATCGACGGTCCCGGCTCGGGTGAATCCGGGCGGCCGCCTGGCTCGAGCTCGTCCATCGGGAACGACATCACGTCGGTGGGACCGGGCAGGTCCATCCACCGCATGTGGAGGTCGGCCATGGTGGCCGAGTCCACGAGGACCATCGACAACTCGGCCGCGGGGTGCACGTCCATCCTCGCGATCACGAAGCGGGCAACGCTGATCAGCTCCTCTTCGGAGACGTCCATGCCCGATTCGTTCGAGACTTCGATGCTCATGTGTGTCGCTTCCTCCTGGTTCCGGCGACACTCACCCTACCGTCGTGGAGAACGCGAGTGCGCCGCTCTCCGCTGTGCGCGGTTCCCGAGCTCGACCTTGCCGTCCCGGTCCGCCTCGAAACGCTCGTACGCGTCGACGATGTCGGACACCAGCCGGTGCCGGACCACGTCGCTGCTGTTGAGTTCGGCGAAATAGATGTCGTCGATGTCACCGAGGATCTCGGTGGCTGCGCGGAGCCCGGACCGGGCGCCGCCCGGAAGGTCCACCTGGGTGACGTCGCCGGTGACGACGACCTTGGAACCGAAGCCCAGCCGGGTGAGGAACATCTTCATCTGCTCGGCGGTGGTGTTCTGCGCCTCGTCGAGGATGATGAACGCGTCGTTGAGCGTGCGGCCGCGCATGTACGCGAGCGGCGCCACCTCGATGACACCCGACTGCATCAGCTTCGGGATGGCCTCGGGGTCCATCATGTCGTGCAGGGCGTCGTGCAACGGCCGCAGGTACGGATCGATCTTCTCGTGCAGCGTGCCGGGCAGGAACCCGAGCCGCTCCCCCGCCTCGACCGCGGGGCGGGTGAGGATGATCCGCGACACCTGCTTGGTCTGCAGGGCCTGCACCGCCTTCGCCATGGCGAGGTACGTCTTGCCGGTGCCCGCGGGCCCGATACCGAACACGATGGTGTTGGCATCGATCGCGTCGACGTACCGCTTCTGGTTCAGTGTCTTCGGCCGGATCGTCTTGCCGCGACGCGACAGGATGTCGAGGGTGAGGACCTCGGCGGGCGATTCGCTCAGGCCCTGCGTGAGCATGCCGACCGTCCGGCGCACTGCGTCGGGGGTCAGCGGCTGCCCGCGACCGACGATGGCGCCCAGTTCGGCGATGACCCGCTCGGCGAGCGCGACGTCGCCGGGCCGTCCCGTCAACGTGACGGCGTTGCCGCGTACATGGATGTCTGCGTCCAGGACCCGTTCGAGAGCGCGCAGATTCTCGTCGGAAGAACCGAGGAGAGGCGGGACCGTTTCGGGTGGGAGATCGATACTCGAACGCACGGTGCGTTCCGCCGGACGCGTGGCGCCGAACGTCTCGCCGTTCTGGTCTTGTTCGCTCACGTGAGGGATATGGCCTTCTTCCCGGTTCCTGGTCGGTCACGACGGTCGTCGCGATGAGGGAAGTCTATCGCTCGCAGGTCACAGCGCCCACCCGATTACGCGACGCCGTCACCGATCCAGGACGGCCGGATTCTCGCGCAGCCACCGCCGCGCCTCGTCCACGACGCGGGTCCCCTCGGCAGGCGTCAACCCCAGCACCGCGAGGTACGCGACGGCGAACGACTCGCCCGAATCCTGCACCTCGCCGGAATTCGCCTGGTCCAGCAGGGTGATCGTCATCGCCTCCGCGAGGTCGGGACGCTCCGGTTGCCGCGCCTCGTCCCCCATGGCGGCGACGAGGGCGGCGGACGCCTCGTCGGCGATGCCCTCGACGAGCGCCTCGCGGCTGGGGAAATGCGCGTAGACGGTGCGGCGCACGACTCCGGCGGTGGGCACGACGTCGTCTCCCTGGCCGGTCTGATCGGTGGACTCGCACTGGGCATCGGCGCGCTGGTCGTGGCACTCGTCCTGCCCGGACGCACGGTCACACCCGAATCCGGGGACCGCAGTTCAGAACTCGCCGTCACCGGACAGTAGGGCGTCCCGCGAGATCTTCCAGCATTCGGTCTCGGGATTCAGGAACGCGTAGTGGTCTTCTCCCTCGACGATGTGCAGCGCGACCGGATCGCCTGCCGCCCGCGCCGCCTCCCCGTACCGGACGCTCACCTTCGCCGGGACCTGTGCGTCCTCCGTGCCGTGGATGCACACCACCGGCACCCCGGTGGGGATGCGGTGCAGCGGGGATGCGGCGCGGTACCGATCCGGGTCCTCGTCGAACGGCACCCCGAGGAGATCCTCGATGTATCCGATCCGCCTGCCGCGTTCCCCCGCGGAGGCGAGGTCGAGGGCGCCGGCCTGCGACACGACCTTCTCCGGCCGGACCGCCGTCTGCCGCTGACCGGCCAGCCACACCGCGAGTTGCCCGCCCGCCGAGTGACCGACAACCCGGACCTTCGACAGGTCGAACGGGACCGCCGACCGCTCGGCGACCGGACCGGCGATCGCGTCGAGCGCGGCGAGAACGTCTGCGGACATCTCGTCCCACCCGCCGCCCGCGCCAAGCCTGCGGTATTCGATGTTCCAGACCGCGACACCGTGGCGCGCCAGGTCGACCGCGAAACTCGTGCCCAGGTTCAGGTGGTATTTCCCGCTCCAGAAACCGCCGTGGACGACCATCACCACCGGCACCGGGGTCGACACCGGTTCCTCGGGCGGATAGAAGTGCCCGAACTGCTGCGGTTCGGTTCCGTAGGCGATGCGAATGCGGTCCACGGACAGTCAGGCTAGCGGGGCCGCGCCCCAGCGGTCGGTGAGGACGCCGATGGCGCCCAGCGCGACGGCCGCGGCGGTCGAGGTCCGCAGGACGTGCGGACCGAGCAGCACGGGCACGGCGCCCGCCTCGGTCAGCGCGGTGATCTCCTCCTCGGAGATACCGCCCTCGGGACCGACGACGAGCACGATCTCGGCGGCCGCACGCAGCGGAAGCTCGGCGAGGCCCTGCGTCGCCGCCTCGTGCAGCACGGCGACGACTCCGCCCCGGCCGACCACTTCGCGGACGACGGCGAGCATTCCCGCGGTGCGGTGCAGTTCCGACACCTCGGGCACGATCGCCCGCCGGGACTGTTTGGCGGCGGCGAGAGCGGCGCTACGCCAGCGAGCGACACCCTTCGCGACCTTCGGGCCCTCCCACCGCGCCACGCACCGCGACGACTGCCACGGCACGATCGCGTCGACCCCCGCCTCGGTGGCCAGCTCGACCGCCAGCTCGGACCGCTCCGCCTTCGGAAGCGCCTGCACCACGGTCACACTCGGCGACGGCGCCGTCACCTGACGCCGTTCGTGAACGGTGAGTTCGAGCCGGTCCTTCCCGGCCGCCGTCACCTCGGTGTCGGCGAGACCACCCCGGCCGTCGGCCAGCACGATCCGCTCCCCGACACCGATCCGGCGCACCGTCGCGGCATGCCTGCCCTCGGGGCCGTCCAGGACGGCGGTGCTCCCCACCTCGGGCAGCGGGTCGAGGAAGAAGACCGTCGCCGCCACGATCAGCGACCGCTGAACGCTTCACGCAGGCGCGAGAACAATCCGCCGCTGTGCTGGGACTGGGTGGAGACGACCTCGGCGACGTCGCGGTCGCGCAGGTCCTTGAGCTCGCGGAGAATCTTCGTCTCCTTGTGGTCGAGGCGCGACGGCACCACGACCTCGAGGTGCGCGTGCACGTCGCCGCGGATGCCGGACCGCAGCTTCGGCATGCCGTGCCCGCGCAGGACCGTCACCGACCCCGGCTGGGTGCCCGGCTCGATGGTGATCTCCTTGGGACCGTCGATGATCGTGTCGATCGTCACGGTCGTGCCGAGGGCGGCGTCGATCATCGGAACCCGGATCGTGCAGTGCAGGTCTTCGCCGTCGCGCACGAACACCTCGTGCGCCTGCTCGACCACCTCGACATACAGGTCGCCTGCGGGTCCGCCGCCGGGGCCGACCTCGCCCTGCGCGGCGAGCCGGATCCGCATGCCGCCCGCGACGCCGGCGGGCACCTTCACCGTGATGTCGCGGCGGGCGCGCACCCGGCCGTCGCCGCCGCACTTGTGGCACGGGTCGGGAATCGTCTCGCCCGCGCCGCGGCAGGTGGGACACGGCCGGGATGTCATGACCTGACCGAGGAACGAACGCTGCACGGACTGGACCTCGCCCGCGCCGCCGCACGTCTCACAGCGCACCGGCGTGGAATCGCCGTTGGTGCCCGAACCGGTGCAGCTGTCGCACAGGATCGCCGTCTCGACGGTGACGTGCTTGCTGACGCCGGTCGCACACTCCGCCAGCGTCAGCTTGGTGCGCAGCAGTGAATCGGCGCCCGGCTGGACGCGGCCGCGCGGCCCGCGGCCCGCACCGCCTCCGCCGCCGAAGAACGCTTCGAACACGTCGCCGAGGCCGCCACCGAAACCGCCGCCGAAGCCGGCACCGCCTCCGCCGCCGCCCGAGGACAGGGGGTCGCCGCCGAGATCGACGATGCGGCGCTTCTCCGGGTCCGACAGCACCTCGTAGGCCGTCGAGATGTCCCGGAACCGGGCCTGCGCCGCCTCGTCGGGGTTCACGTCGGGATGCAGTTCCCTCGCAAGCTTGCGGTACGCGCGCTTGAGCTCCTGATCGGTCGCCTTCTGATCGACGCCGAGCGTTGCGTAGTAATCCCGTGCCACGTTGAGTCTCTCGTCCTTCTCTGCTTCGTTATCTCGCCACTGGTCCGTGCGCGCTGTCCACGCGCGGCGCTGTCGCCGGGCCGGCCGTCACCGCTCGGCGAGCACCTGGCCGATGTATCTCGCAACGGCTGCCACCGACGCGATTGTTCCCGGATAGTCCATCCGGGTAGGTCCGAGCACGCCCATTCCGCCGAGCACGGTGCCCGCCGCACCGTAGCCGGTCGAGATGACGGAGGTGCCGCGCATCTGCTCCACCTGGGTTTCCTCGCCGATCCGCACCGTCACCGTGCCCGCGTCCTGGGTGGCGGCCAGCAGCTTGAGCACCACCACCTGCTCCTCGAGCGCCTCGAGGACCGCACGCAGCGAACCGGGGAATCCGCTGATTCCCGTGAAATCGGCCGCGTTGCGGGTCAGGTTCGCGGTGCCGCCGAGGACCAGCCGCTCCTCGGGATGCTCGACGAGCGTTTCCACCAGCACGGTGGCCGACCGGATCACGGCGTCGCGCAGATCTTCGGGGGCCTCGTCGGCCAGCTCCGACACGGCGATGGACGCCGCCGCGAGCCGTTTGCCGTCGAGGGCGCCGCCGAGCAGTCCGCGGAGCCGCGCCAGGTCCTCGTCGTCGAGGACGTCGCCGAGTTCGACGATCCGCTGATCCACTCGGCCCGAGTCGGTGATGAGCACCAGCAGCAGCCGCGCGGGGGTCAGCGCGACCACCTCGAGGTGGCGGACGGACGACGCCGAGAGTGTGGGATATTGCACAACCGCGACCTGGCGTGTGAGTTGCGCGAGCAGGCGCACACCGCGCCGGAGGACGTCGTCCAGGTCGACCCCGGACTCGAGGAAATCGAGGATCGCGCGGCGTTCCGCCGTCGACAGCGGCTTCACGTCGGCGATGCGGTCGACGAACTGCCGGTAACCCTTGTCGGTGGGGACACGGCCCGAACTCGTGTGCGGCTGGGCGATGTAGCCCTCGCTCTCGAGGAACGCCATGTCGTTGCGCACCGTCGCACTGGAAACACCCAGATTGTGCCGCTCGACCAGCGCCTTCGATCCCACCGGCTCCTGGGTCGAGACGTAGTCGGCGACGATGGCGCGGAGAACCTCGAACCGTCTGTCGTCCGTACTCGACATCGCCGTCCACCTCCAGTTCTCGATCGTCACGAGCAGCGACGTCACCGAACCTTCGTTCGGGTCGGCCGTCACATCCCCTGAGCTACGCGCAGATGCACGTGCGTCTCGGCTCGGTCCAGTCTAATCGTCGCGTCGCCGATACCGGTTCAGGCCTTACTGTGGTGGGCGGAGACGAGCAGAGGCAACCACCACGGGCGGATGACGAGGCGATGATTTTCAAAGGTGTCATGGACGGCAAGCCGTACCCGGACCACGGGTTGTCGCTGCGCGACTGGTCCAAGATCCCGCCGCGGCAGGTGCGGCTCGACGAGATCGTCACCACGACCAAGGTTCTCGAACTCGACCGGCTGCTGTCGGAGGACTCGACGTTCTACGGCGACCTGTTCCCGCACGCGGTGCAGTGGCACGGCGTGCTCTACCTCGAGGACGGATTGCACCGGGCGGTGCGCTCGGCGCTGCGGAACCGCGTCGTGCTGCACGCCCGCGTGTTCGACTACGACGAGATGCCCGGCATCGTCACGGCCTGAGACGGGAGCGTCTCAGCGCAGGACCGTCCGGACCACGGCGTCGGCGAGGAGCCGTCCGCGGTCGGTCAGCACCAGGTGCTCCCCCGCACGCACCAGCAGTCCGTCGGCGACCACCCTCTCGGCCGCGCGCCGCTCGGCGTCGTCCAGTTCCGCCACGGGAAGTCCCGTGCGCAGCCGCGCCGTCAGCATCACCCGCTCGACGTGGACGTCCTCGTCCGTCAACTGCTCGCTGCCCCCGACCGGCAGGCTTCCCGCCGCCAGCTGGTCCGCGTAGCGCGCCGGGTGCTTGACGTTCCACCAGCGCACACCGCCGACGTGGCTGTGCGCGCCCGGCCCGGCGCCCCACCAGTCGCCGCCGTCCCAATAGCCCAGGTTGTGCCGGCAGGCCGCGTCCTCGCGCGCCCAGTTCGACACCTCGTACCAGGTCAGGCCCGCCTCGGCGAGCCGGGCGTCGATCCGCTCGTACCGCGACGCGAGCACGTCGTCGTCGGGCGCGGGCAGTTCCCCGCGGCGCACCTTCCGCGCCAGGGCGGTGCCGTCCTCGACGATCAGCGCGTACGCGGACACGTGGTCCACGCCCGCGGACAGCACCGCGTCCAGCGACAGGTCGAGGTCCTCGTCGCGCTCCCCCGGCGTCCCGTAGATGAGGTCGAGATTGACGTGCCCGAACCCGGCGGCCCGCGCCTCCAGCGCCGCCGCCACCGCCCGCCCCGGCGTGTGGGTGCGGTCGAGGACCTTCAGCACGTGCTGCGCCGCCGACTGCATGCCCAGCGAGATCCGCGTGAATCCGCCCGCGAGCAACCGTTCGAAGAACTCCGGCGACGTGGACTCCGGATTCGACTCGGTGGTCACCTCGGCGCCGTCCGCGAGCCCGAAACTCGAGCGGACCGCACCGAGGACGTCCGCCAGGCCGTCGCCGCCGAGCAGGGACGGCGTGCCGCCGCCGACGAAGACCGTGTCGACGGCCGGGGCGCCCGTCATCTGCGCCGCCAGGTCGAGTTCGCGGCGCAACCCCTCCATCCACGACTGCGGCGACGCCGACGTCCCCAGCTCACCGGCCGTGTACGTGTTGAAATCGCAGTATCCGCAGCGTGTGGCACAGAAAGGCACGTGCACGTAGATCCCGAACGGGCGGCTCCCCACACCGATGAGGGCGCTCTCGGGCAGCGCGAATGCCGCCGCCTCGCCGCGACCGACCGTGGAAGTACTCAATCCGCTCACCCCACCAGTGTCCATGGTCGGCTCGCCTCCGGTGTCCATGGTCGGCTCGCCTCCGGTATCGATGGTCGGCTCGCCTCCGTGACCACCCGACCGTCGCGCGCCCCTCGTCGTGATATTTCCCGCAAAAATGGTGGAAATCGGTGCCCGGCTCTGCGTGAGCGATCTGACGTGGCACAATGGTCGACATGACCGGACCCGGAGTGCGACTTGTGGCGCGTCGTCACGTCGATCTCAAGCGTGTCTGCAGCTGTTGTTGTCTGCCCTGTCTCGCGCAGTAATTCAGCCTGTCAGCCCGTTCATCTTTCTTCTCGACTTCCGGCCGGATTCGAATGCCCCGAGCGAGGATCAGCCCTCCTCCTCGGCCTCAGCCGGTGCATCGTGAGATTCAGGAGTGCTCCATGACGTCGACCACCGACGCCTCCCCCGCTGCCGCCCAGGCAGCACCCGCGCGCACGCGCACGGCGAAGCCGGCCCGGCGACGTGCCGAAGGCCAGTGGGCCCTCGGCTACCGCGAGCCCCTCAATGCCAACGAGCAGGCCAAGAAGGACGACAACCCGCTCAACGTCCGGACCCGCATCGAGAACATCTACTCGAAGCAGGGCTTCGACAGCATCGACAAGGGCGACCTGCGGGGCCGCATGCGCTGGTGGGGTCTCTACACCCAGCGCGAGCAGGGCTACGACGGCACGTTCACCGGTGACGAGAACATCGACCTGCTCGAAGCCAGGTACTTCATGATGCGGGTCCGCTGCGACGCCGGCGCCCTGAACGTCGAGCAGTTGCGCACCATCGCCGGGATCTCCACCGAGTTCGCCCGCGACACCGCCGACCTCTCGGACCGCGAGAACGTCCAGTACCACTGGATCGAGGTCGAGAACGTCCCGGAGATCTGGAAGCGTCTCGAAGGCGTCGGTCTCAAGACCACGGAAGCGTGCGGCGACTGCCCCCGCGTCGTCCTCGGTTCACCGCTGGCAGGCGAATCGCTGTCCGAGGTCCTCGACCCGACTCCCGCGATCGACGAGATCGTGCGCCGCTACATCGGCAAGCCCGAGTACTCCAACCTGCCGCGCAAGTTCAAGACCGCGATCTCCGGCCAGCAGGACGTGGTGCACGAGATCAACGACGTCGCGTTCGTCGGCGTCAACCACCCCGAGCACGGTCCCGGCCTCGACCTGTGGGTCGGCGGCGGCCTGTCCACCAACCCGATGCTCGCGCAGCGCGTCGGCGTCTGGGTGCCGCTCGACGAGGTTCCCGACGTGTGGGAAGCCGTCGTGTCGATCTTCCGCGACTACGGCTACCGCCGGCTGCGGAACAAGGCGCGCCTGAAGTTCCTGGTGAAGGACTGGGGCATCGAGCGGTTCCGCGAGGTCCTCGAGACCGAGTACCTGAAGCGCAAGCTCATCGACGGCCCCGCGCCGGAGAAGCCCACCCGGCCGATCGACCACGTCGGTGTGCAGAAGACCCGCAACGGCCTCAACGCCGTCGGTGTCGCCCCCATCGCGGGTCGCGTGTCGGGCACGATCCTGGCCAAGGTCGCGGACGCCGCCGAGCGTGCGGGCAGCGACAAGATCCGTTTCACGCCGTACCAGAAGCTGATCATCCTCGACGTCGCCGACGACAAGCTCGAGCAGCTGATCGCCGACCTGGACGAGGTGGGTCTGCCCGCACGTCCGTCGCACTGGCGCAAGAACCTGATGGCGTGCTCGGGTATCGAGTTCTGCAAGCTGTCGTTCGCGGAGACGCGGAAGCGCTCGCAGGTACTCGTTCCCGAGCTCGAGCAGCGGCTGGCCGACATCAACGCGCAGCTCGACGTGCCGATCACGATCAACATCAACGGCTGCCCCAACTCCTGCGCCCGCTCGCAGGTCGCGGACATCGGGTTCAAGGGAATGCTCGTCGATGACGGCGAAGGCAACCAGGTGGAGGGCTTCCAGGTCCACCTCGGCGGCAGCCTCGGATTCGATTCGGCCTTCGGCCGGAAGCTTCGCCAGCACAAGGTCACCAGCGCCGAACTCGGTGACTACATCGATCGCGTCGTCCGGCACTTCGTGAAGCACCGCAACGAGGGTGAACGCTTCGCGGAATGGGTCGTGCGCGCAGACGAAGGAGACTTGCGTTGAATCTCGCGACAGCCACACAGGACGACCTTCGGCTCCTTGCCGCGCAGGGGGCGGCAAGTCTCGAGGGTGCCTCCGCGCACGAACTGCTGCGGTGGACGGAAGAGACGTTCGGGAGCGGGGCGAGCGAAGCGACGGGGTATCGCAATAGTTACATCGTCGCCTCGAACATGCAGGACGGCGTCCTGGTCCACCTCGCCGCCCAGGTTCATCCCGGCGTGGACGTGCTGTTCCTCGACACCGGTTATCACTTCGCGGAGACCATCGGCACCCGTGACGCCGTCGAGCAGGTGTACGGCGTCAACATCATCAACGCGCGCGCCGAGGCGAGCGTCGCCGAACAGGACGCGGCGGAGGGCAAGGACCTGTTCGCCCGCGAACCCAACCGGTGCTGCGCACTGCGGAAGGTCGCCCCGCTGAAGAAGACGCTCGCCGGCTACAAGGCGTGGGTCACCGGCATCCGCCGGGTCGAGGCCCCCACCCGCGCCAACGCCCCCCTGATCTCGTTCGACGACGCGTTCGGTCTGGTGAAGATCAATCCGATCGCCGCGTGGTCCGACGAAGACATGCAGTCCTACATCGACGAGCACTCGATTCTGGTGAATCCTCTCGTCGACGAGGGCTATCCGTCCATCGGGTGCGCTCCGTGCACCAGCAAGCCAGCCCCCGGCAGCGATCCGCGCAGCGGTCGCTGGGCCGGTCAGGCCAAGACAGAATGCGGGTTGCACGCCTCATGACCATCGACATCTCCACTTCCCTCGCAGAAGCCGCGGCCCGGCCGCAGTTGGACGGGACGCAGTTCGACACGCTCGATGCGCTGGAGTCGGAAGCGATCCACATCTTCCGTGAGGTCGCGGGCGAGTTCGAACGCCCCGTGATCCTGTTCTCCGGCGGCAAGGACTCCACGGTGCTGCTGCACCTGGCGATCAAGGCGTTCTGGCCGGCGCCGCTGCCGTTCGCGCTGCTGCACGTCGACACGGGTCACAACCTGCAGGAAGTCCTCGACTTCCGCGATCACGTCGTCGCCAAGTACAACCTGCGCCTGCACGTGGCGAAGGTCGAGGACTACCTGGCCGACGGCCGGCTCACCGAGCGTCCCGACGGGATCCGGAACCCGCTGCAGACGGTTCCCCTGCTCGACGCGATCTCCGAGAACCGTTTCGACGCGGTCTTCGGTGGCGCTCGCCGCGACGAGGAGCGGGCCCGGGCCAAGGAACGCATCTTCTCGCTGCGCAACAGTTTCGGCCAGTGGGATCCGAAGAAGCAGCGCCCCGAACTGTGGAACCTGTACAACGGCAAGCACTCCCCCGGTGAGCAGGTCCGCGTCTTCCCGCTCAGCAACTTCACCGAACTCGACATCTGGCGGTACATCGCCCGCGACAACGTCGAACTGGCCAGCATCTACTACGCGCATCAGCGCGAGGTGTACCAGCGCGACGGCATGTGGATGACGCCCGGCGTGTGGGGCGGACCGTCCGAGGGTGAAGACCTGCAGACGCTGTCGGTGCGGTACCGCACCGTCGGCGACGGGTCCACCACCGGCGCAGTTCTTTCCGAGGCAGGCGACAACGAGGCGATCCTCGCCGAGGTCGCGGCGTCCCGGCTGACCGAGCGCGGCGCAACCCGCGGCGACGACCGAGTTTCCGAAGCGGCCATGGAAGACCGCAAGCGAGAGGGCTATTTCTGATCATGAGCGACCTTCTGAGGCTTGCCACCGCCGGCAGTGTGGACGACGGCAAGTCGACCCTCGTCGGCCGTCTGCTGTACGACACGAAATCGGTTCTCGCCGATCAGATCGACGCCGTCACCCGGGCGTCGGTGGACAAGGGACTGTCCACCCCCGACCTGTCGCTGCTGGTCGACGGCCTGCGCGCGGAGCGTGAGCAGGGCATCACGATCGACGTGGCGTACCGGTACTTCGCGACGCCCCGCCGCTCGTTCGTCCTCGCCGACACTCCCGGGCACGTGCAGTACACCCGGAACACGGTGTCGGGTGCGTCCACCGCGCAGCTGGTGATCCTGCTGGTCGACGCGCGCAAGGGTGTCATCTCGCAGACGCGCAAGCACGCCGCGGTTCTGGCGCTGCTCGGCGTCCCCAAGCTGGTGCTGGCCGTCAACAAGATCGACCTCGTCGAGGACCCGGCCACCGTGTTCGCGACCATCTCGGCGGAGTTCAACTCGCTGACCAGTTCCCTCGGCTGGGCGTCCGAGGACGTCGTCGAGATCCCGGTGTCGGCCCTGCGCGGCGACAACGTCGCGGTGCGTTCGGAGAACACCCCGTACTACGACGGCCCCACCCTCATCGAGCACCTCGAGTCGGTGCCGGTCGACGCCGAACCCCACCGGGTCGGTCTCCGGTTCCCCGTCCAGTACGTGATCCGTCCGCGGACCGCCGAGTTCCCCGACTACCGCGGGTACGCCGGACAGGTCGCCGCGGGTGAGGTGACCCCGGGCGACGAGGTCGTGATCCTGCCGTCGGGTGTCCGCACCACGGTCACGCGCATCGACACGGCGGACGGCGAACTCGACAGCGCGCACGCCGGCCGCAGCGTCACTCTCGTGCTCGCCGACGACGTCGACGTCTCCCGCGGCGACGTCATCGCCTCGCCCGCCGACGCCCCGGAGCCGCTCGGCGAGTTCGACGCGACCGTCTGCTGGCTGGCGGAGAAGCCGCTGCGTCCCGGTGCCCGCCTGCTGCTCAAGCACGGCACCCGCACCACGCAGGCCATCGTGGGCACGCTCGTCGAGCGTTTCAACGAGCAGGAGCTCACGTCGGAGGCCGCCCCGGAGTCGCTGGAGCTCAACGAGATCGGCAAGATCTCGGTGCGTGTCGCCGAGCCGATCGTCGCCGACGACTACACCGTGAACCGCCACACCGGCAGCTTCCTGCTGATCGATCCCGCCGGCGGCAACACGCTCGCGGCCGGCCTCGTCGGGGATGCCATCGCGGCGGTGGAGCTCGGCGAGCGCGTCTAGTGCGATGACTCCGCTGATCGCTGTCGCCCACGGCAGTCGCGACCCCCGCAGTGCGCGGGTGGTGGCGGCTGCCGTGTCGGCGCTCCGGGAGCGGCGCCCGGACCTCGACGTCCGGTTGTGCTTCCTCGACCTCAACGCGCCGTCCGTGGACCAGGTGATCGACGCGGTCGCCGCCGAGGGTCATTCCTCCGCCGTCGTGGTGCCGATGCTGCTGGGCAGCGCGTTCCACGCCCGCGTCGACCTTCCCGCTCTGCTGGATGCCGCCCGCCTCCGTCATCCCCACCTGCACGTCCGGCAGGCCGACGTTCTCGGGCACGATGCCCGGCTGGTCGAGGCCGTCCGGGGCCGGATCGGCGAAGCCGTCGGTGCGACCGGCGAGTCCGGACTCGGGATCGTCCTCGCCGCGGTCGGTTCTTCCGACCCGGCTGCCAACGACCGCACGCGCGCACTGGCGGGGGCGGTCGTCGCGGGCACCCGATGGTCGGGCGCGGTCACGTGCTTCGCCACCGCGGCGGAACCGACGGTGCAGCAGGCGATTTCGACGCTGCGGCGGAACGGCGCCGAACGCATCGTGATCGCACCGTGGTTCCTTGCGCCGGGACTGCTCACGGACCGGTTGAGCCGCGCCGCGGAGTCCTGCGGGCCCGGCATCACCTACGCGGCCACCATCGGACCACACACCCGACTGCTCGACGTCATGCTCGACCGCTACTCGCAGTCGCACGCGGAACTGCGGCGCTACCGAGCACTGTCGGCCTGAGCGCGGCGACCACYGCACGCCCGGCGTCCGGGTTCCCGACCGCAATCCGCACGTCACCGTTGGGATACGTGCGCGCGTGGATGCCGGCACGGGCGAGTGCGTCGCCGACTCCCGATCCGGGGACGTACAGGAAGTTGGCGTGACTGCGCGGGACCGGGATTCCCGCCGCCCGCAACGTGCGCCACAGTTCCTCACGTTCGGCGACGATGGCGGACACCCGGGTGCGGAGTTCGTGTTCGGCGGCGTACGACGCCGTGACCGCGGGAACGGCGGCGCTGACCATCCCGAACGGCAGTTGCAGCGTTCGAATCCGCCGGGCCAGAGCCGCATTCGCAAAGCCGAATCCGATCCGCAACCCGGCCAGACCGTAGGCCTTGGAGAACGTGCGCAGGAACACGACGTTCGGATGTTCGGCGACGATGCGGTGCGCGTCCAGGACCAGTCGGTGGTCGACGAACTCCACGTACGCCTCGTCGAGAACGACGACCACCCGCTCCGGCACCCGGCGGAGGAAGTCGGCCAGTTCGGCGGTGCCGACGAGGGTTCCGGTGGGGTTGTGCGGGCGGCACACGACGACGAGCCGGGTGCGGTTGTCGATCGCGGCCGCCATCGCCGCCAGATCCTGCCCGCCGTCCGCTCGGATCGGTACCGGCACCGCGTCGAGGGCCGCGATCCGCGCGAGGATCGGGTACCCGTCGAATGTCGGGGCGGTGAACACGATCCGCTCCCCCGGCCCGGCGACGGAGCGCATGATCTGCAGGGCGACGCCGGTGGCACCCTCGCCCACCACCATCTGATCGGCGTCGAGCCCTTCGTGATCCGCGATGACCCCGACCAGCCGGTCGGGCAGGAACTCCGGATACCGATGCGCCTGACGCATGACACCGTCGAGCGCGGCGAGCACGGAGGGCAGTGGGGCGAAGGGGTTCTCGCTCAGCGCGAGATCGAATCTCACGCCGGGGCCGGCAAGGGTCGGAGCGGTCATCTCACACCCCCACCGGGGCGGCGCCCCATCGGATGGCCCCGGCGCCGGCGAAGTCGCCCGCGTGCGCGAAGGCGGACATCATCACCAGGGAGCCGTTGGGGATCCGGCCCGCCTGGTTCTCGAGGTCGAGGGTGACGGGAATCGCGGCGCCGAACAGGTTCCCACATTCGTCGAACGTGTCGGGGTGTCGTTCCGCCGGAAGCTCGAGTGCGTCCCGCCAGTTGCGGAGGAACAGCCGGTTGGGCTGGTTGGTGACCAGGGTGTCGATCTCGTCCGGGGTGATGCCGATCTGCTTGCACACCGCGAGCGCCACCTCGGGGACCAGTCGGTTCCCGCGGGCGAAGACCTTCGCGATCTTCGTTTCGGTGAACCCGATGTGCAATTGGCCGGTTCCCGCCTCCCAGTACTTGCGCGGCGGATCGACGGCGGCCGTCATGTCCCCGGCGAACTCGGGGTAGGTCCGGCATTCGAGTCCGAGCACTGGCCCGGCCTGCGATTTCACCAGCAGGCACGCTCCCGCGCCGTCACCCGGCACCGCCGACTGCGCCAGCACGCGCACGTCCGACTGCGTGAAGATTTGACCGGCACTGTTCTGCACCGACACGATCAGGGCGGTCGAGGCGTCACCGGTCTGCATGATCTGCCGCGCCAGCTTGATCATGTACACGAACGACGCGCAGCCCCCGTTGTGCAGGTCCACCACCCAGTCCGGGGTGATCCCCAGCCGGCGCGCAAGTTCTCCGCCGGTGCCCAGGACCGGGACGTCCGGCAGCTGGGTGTGGGTGATGAGGATGTCCACGTTGGAGACGAGTTCGGAGCCGTTCCGTTCGATCAGCGGGGCGACCGCGCGTTCGGCCATGTCGACGGCGTTCTCGTCGCTCGCGATGTGGTGACGGAATTTCGGCGCCCGGAACATGATGTTCTCGGCGAGTCGGTCGGAGGCGGCGAATTGGGCGAAATAGTCTGCTCCCAACCGGTTCTCGGGCAGGTAGCCGGCGATGTCGATCAGGCTGACGGTGTCCATGTCTCACTCACTCATCCAGGTCGGGGTCACGGGCAGGTCGTTCGCCCATCGGTATTCGCAGATCGCCTTGAGATTGCTCATCTCGAGCTGGTGTCCGGCGGCGAACATCTCCCAGAAGTCGCCCACCCACGGAACCCGGTCCGCGGGAGCGGTCTCGGGGTAGGGATTCTCGTCGTAGAACGGGTGGCGGCAGTTGGTCCACAGCACGACGGATCCGTCGACGTCGAGGACCGTGCGCGCGTCCACCACCCGCATGAGGTACACCATCCACAGGTGTGTCCCCTGGTCCCAGGCGCAGTGATAGTCGACGGTCATCGCGGCGGGGTGTGCCACGGTGCGCGTGTAGATCTCGGTCGTGTCGCCCAGCCGGTCGTACGCGAGCCACAGCCCGGGTTCTCCTGCGGGGGTGAATCCCCGCAGGCTGTACGTCCATTCCTCGAGGCTCCGGGTGTGCGAGAGGTAGCGGAACACCTCGTCCGGCGGGCAGTCGATGTATTCCTGTACGGTGCAGTACTTTCCGAACACCTGGTCGTGCGGGTACACCGACCTCAACATGTCCATGATGATCGGTGTCGTCGCGTGACGGTCCGAGGTCTCGATGCGGACGAGGCCCGGCAGGTCGGCGGGAAGGTCGGGCAGCGGTGCGATCTCGTGGGCGGTCATCGGCGTGCTCCTTCTCGGGGTTCGATTTTCTCGGCTGTGCCGCGTGCGGTCAGGAACGGCAGGAACGGCGGTAGTTCGTCGGGGTCGCAGACGACCTCGATGACAGCGGGTCCCGTCGACTCCGTCGTGGACCGCAGCGCGTCGGCCAGGGCGGCGTGGGTGTCGACCGTGTGGCACGGCAGTCCGGGGAGCAGTGCGCCGACTCCGGCCGCGATGCGGGCGGGACGAAACCGGCTGTAGGTGTAGGCGCCCTCGTAATACACCTGTTCGCGCGTGAGGCACATCGCGTGGGCGTTGTTGTTGAATACGACGAACGTGACCGGCACGTCGTACTCGACGGCCGTGTGGATCTCGAGTCCGTGCGCGTAGAACGCGCCGTCGCCGGCGATCACGAACGTGCGGCGGCCCCGCGAGAACGCGGAACCGATCGCGGCGCCGAAGGTGTAGCCCATCCCGCCCATTCCGAGCGCCACCACGAACCGGCCTGCACTCGCGACCGGAAGGTGATGCACCACAGCGGCGCCCGTGTTCCCGGCGTCCGCGAACACGTCGGCGCCGTCGGGCAGCGCCGCGGCGAGCGCTGTCACCGCATCCGTGTAGCGCAGGCCCGACGTGCCCGATCGAGGTACGTCGATCGGAGTCGGATCGCAATGCGCGACGGGTACCGGTGAGGCTGCCGGTCCGATGTCGGCGACGAGTCCGCGCAGCGTCGCCCGTAGATCCCGGGTCGGGACGTGCTGGGCCTGCACATACGGCGTCGCCGACCCGACGCTGTACACCAGCGTCTTCTCCAGTACGGTGTCGAGCCCTCCCCGTGCCATCACCGGCAGTCGGGTGCCGACGAGCAGACAGAGGTCGCAATCCTGCAGTGCCTCGATCACATCCGGGTTCCCCATCGCGCCGGTGATCCCGAGTCGTCCCGGCGCCGCCGGGTCGAGCACGTCCTTCGCGTCGGGTGTGACGGCCACTCGCGCCCCGAGCACGTGCGCGAGTTCCGCGAGTTCCCCTCGCGCGCCTGCCCGCGCGACCTCGTCGCCTGCGATGACGGTGATACGGCCGTAGTCGTCGCGCAGGGCCTCGGCGAGCCGCGTGACGTCCGTGGTGGCAGCGCACGGTGCGGCCGGAACCGTTCGGTGCGGTTCCGGGAACTCGCCGATCGCCTGCTGAATGTCCTTCGGCAGCAGCAGTACTGCCGGTCCGCCGCGACGCGCCGCGGCGAGCGCCTCGGAGAGTTGGCGGTCGAGGTCGAGCGGTGATTCGACGCGCGCACAGTACAGCGACACCTCGCCGAACAACCGGTACGCATCGATCGACCCCGCCAGCCCACTCGTGTCCTGGAACGCGCCCGACCCTTCGAGCGACGTCGGCGGTTGCCCGATCAGTGCCAGCAGGCGCACCCGGGACGCGAACGCCTCACCGAGTCCGGCGATCACATTGAGCGCGCCGCCGCCCGACGTCGCGGCGACCACACCTGTCCGGTTCGAGGTTCTGGCGTATCCGTCGGCCATGGTCGTCGCCGAGAACTCGTGTTTGGCGACGACACCCTCGACGTCCGGGGAGCGGTGCAGCGCATCGTACAGGTCCTCGATGTTCGCGCCTCCGACACCGAAGACGTGCTCGACCCCCTCCGCGGCCAGTACCGCGACGATGTGGTCGGCGACGCGCATGCTCCGACCGGTTTTCCGTGGCTCGTGATGCGTGAGATTCATCGGCAGACCCCCGTGTCGTGGATCGGATGGGGCGAACTGTGATCACCCACTGGATATACACACGAACCACGTGCCGGCCGGGTTCACCGGTGGCAGAACATTTTTGCGTAAACGGTCGTGACGAGCGAGACACGGCGGTCGAGCCTGCAGAGAGTACGGAAACCGGGCCGGCTCCCTGCGGCCCGCTCACAACGCCGTGGTCAGCAATACCTGATGATCGTCGTCGGATCGCACATCGATGCTCGCGATCGCGTCGACGGGCAGGCTGGTGGTGGCCGTGGGCCGCACCGTCTGCCCCGCTTCCCCGGTCCAGGTGGCCACGGTGGTGACCACTCCGGAGCGATCGGTCACGGTCAGCGCGTACCCCTCGGTGTCGGCGCCGTAGCGTCCGTCACCGGGCCACGTGTCCTCGTAGGAGCACTCCACGAAGATCACCGTGCCCCAGGACGTCGACACGACGGACGCGCTCGCGGTGATCGTCGTCGGAACCACCGGTGCGAACACAGCCTCGGTGGTGTTCCCCCGGTCCGGGACCGGCAGCGCCGTGACGGGGGCGTCCGGTGTCCGGTCCTGGGTCGCCAGCACCCCGACGGGGACGGCCACGGCAATCACGGCGGCCGCGGCTGCGAGGGCCGTCGCCGCTCGCCGGTGGCGTCGGCGCCGCCGCACCGTGCCCACCAGCCCGGTCAGCACCCGCGGTGCGGGCATCTCCTCGTCCTCCGGCGCGCCGTCGGACAGCGTGCCGAACGCTTCTTCCGGTGTGATCAGGGCGAGCAGACCGGGCATGCCCGCCAATTCGGACACGGCCTGCGAGCACTGTGCGCAGTGGGCGAGGTGGGCCTCGTACTCGCGCCGTTCCGCGCCGGACATGGCACCGAGCACATAGGCGGCGTCCCAGCGGACGTAGGGATCGTCGTGCGACTCGAAGTCGTCGAGCGTCATCGGGTCACCCCCATTTCCTGCAGAGCCAATCGAAGCGCCCGCAATCCGTAATGCATGCGGGATTTCACCGTTCCCTCCGGTATCCCGAGTTCGCCGGCGATCTGGTGGGTCGACATCCCCCGGTAGTAGCCGAGCACGAGGACCGCACGATGGTCGGCACTGAGCCGGGCCAGCGCATCCCCCATCATCCACGCGTCGAGTGCGCCCTCCGAACCGTCCGGGGCCGCCCGTTCGGGTGTCGAACTCATCCCGACCTCACGCTGGGAGCGGGCACTGCGGTGCTCGTCGAACACGAGGTTCCTGGCGACCGTGAACAACCACGCCCGAGCCGAGGACTCCGACTGGTCGAGGACGTTCGGATGCTTCCAGGCGCGCAGCAGTACCTCCTGCACGATGTCCTCGGCGCGGGCGCGGTCGCCGGTCAGCCGGAGGGCATACCGCCACACTGCCGGGGCATGTTCCTCGTACAGCGCGTGCATGAGCTCCGTCTGGGCATCCGGCATCGGTCACCACCTCCCAGCAGTACACACGGTTCACCCGCGCCTCCGGTTCACCGCACCACCGAAACGGAGGGAAACCCCAGGTGAACCGGTGCCTCGGCGAGCGAAACCCCTTGCCCCATACCCCAGGAGGTGTCCCTTGCCCCATACCTCAGGAGGTGTTCAGCGCCACGGCGGCGTGAACGAGCGCCTGGAACGCCTTCTCGTCGACCGTGTCGCCCTCGTGGAAGTCGATGGCGCGCCGGGTGTTGCCCTCGAGGCTGGAGTTGAACAGACCGGCCGGGTCGTCCAGCGACGCGCCCTTCGCGAACGTCACCTTCACGGCGTTCTTGTACGTCTCACCGGTGCAGACCATTCCGTCGTGCGACCACACCGGGACCCCTCGCCACTTCCACTCCTCGACCACGTCGGGGTCGGCCTGCGTGACGAGAGCCCGGATCCGGGCGAGCACCTCGCCCCGCCAGTCACCCAGCTCCTCGATGCGCGCATCTATCAGCTGCGAGGGAGAGTCTCCTCGTCCCCCGTTCGAGCCGCTCGTCCGCTTCGCCATGTGGTCCGTCGCCCCTTCGGTTCGTCTTCGCTCGCCGGTCACCCGAGTATCCCCGCGGACCACGTCGATCGCACCGGGATCGGCCGCCTGCCGATTTACCTCTGGCGCGTCGCCGCCGTCCTGGATCAAACTGGAATGGAGGTGAGGAGCACCCCCCATGAGCACAGCACGGATTCGACGCGGCATCGTGGCAGGCATCGACGGATCGGACGGCGCACTGGAGGCGGCGGCGTGGGCTGCCTCCGCCGCGCGGCGCTTCGAGGAGCCGCTGCGCCTCGTCCACGTGTTACCCAAGCATCCGAATTCCGGGAGCGGCGACGGTCACCCTGAAGGCGATGAGTTCCTCGACGCCGCCGAGCGCATCGTCCTGAACGGGCAGCATGACCTGGAAGTGGAGCGCAGTACCCATCCCGGCCCACCCGCCCACGCGTTGGTGGAACTGTCCAAGACGGCCCGGATGCTGGTTCTCGGGCCCGCGGCCACGAGTGAGATGAAATCCGTGGTCGCCGGTTCCGACGTGGTCCGGGTGTCGAATCGAGCCGAATGCCCCGTCGTCGTCTGGCGCGGCATCCAGGGCCACGAGGTCAGCGAGACGCGTCCCGTCGTGGTCGGTGTGGACGGAAGCGAACTCAGCGACATGGCGGTGGCCCATGCGTTCGAGTTCGCGGCGTTCTTCGGCGCTCCCCTCGTCGCGGTGCACACGTGGGCCGAGCATTCCACCCTCGGTGCGTGGTATTCGGAGGAACGCCGCTTCACCGACTGGTCCGATCTGGTGCAGCACGAGGAGGCGTGGCTCGCCGAGAGCCTCGCCGGGTGGCGCGAGAAGTATCCCGATGTCGAGGTCACCCGCTGCCTCGAGCGCGGCGGGCCGATGAAGGTGCTCCTCGAGTACTCCTTCGGCGCGCAATTGATCGCCGTCGGCAGCCACGGGCGAAATCCGTTCACCGCGTCGATCGTCGGTTCGACGAGCCAGAGCCTCATCCACCACGCCCGGTGTCCGGTCCTCATCTGCCGAAAAGGCTGACCACGGCAGAGTCCATTTCGGTCGTTAAAATCAGCCTGATTCATATTCGCCTGTCGCTACGCCATTCTTCCGGCGACGAGCGAACCGGATCGGCGTTCCCGAAAACTGCCCTGAGCTGCTCGATCAACGCACCGCCACGACGCCGGATCCGACAAATCGACCGCCGCGGATAAATCAAGTGTTTCCATCACGCAAATTCGATTTCGTCCCGATTGCGGCACCGAATTTCGCCCTTATAGTTTCCGGCATGTCGGAGCCACGCTCATATCTCGTCTGCGCGTCGCAGCGCAGCGGCAGCACGCTGCTCGTCGAATCCCTTCGTGCCACGACCGTGGCAGGCAACCCGGAGGAGTTCTTCCAGTACCTGCCGTCCACCAGCCGGTCACCGCAGCCACGGCAATGGTTCGAGTCGGTCACCGACGAGACGGTGCTCTCCCTGCTCGCCCCGCTCGAACCGGGAACCGCCGACACCCGCACCGCGGAGCAGTGGCGCGATCAACTGCTCAGCGTCGGGCGCACCCCCAACGGCGTGTGGGGCGGCAAGCTGATGTGGAACCAGGTGCCGCTCGTCCTCGACCGCGCCGCCGGACTTCCGGACCGGTCCGGCAACGACCTGCGGTCCGCCCTCGGCGACATCCTGGACCGCGACCTCGCCTTCATCCACGTCTACCGGCGTGACGTCGTCGCGCAGGCGGTATCGATGTGGCGGGCGGTGCAGACCCAGGTGTGGCGCGACGACGCCACCCCGCCGGCCCCGCACGACGGCGCCGAGTACCACGCGGACGGCATCGCCCACCTCGTCCGCATCCTCCGCGATCAGGATGTGCAGTGGCGCAACTGGTTCGAGACGGAGGGCCTCGACCACATCGACATCAGTTTCGACGATCTCGTCGCGGCCCCGCAGGCGACGGCGGCGAAGGTGCTCGTCGAACTCGGCCTCGACGCCGATCTCGCGCCCCCGCCGCCGCTGAAACGGCAGAGCGACGGCCGCTCCAAGGAGTGGGTCGAGCGATACCGGTCCGAGGCCGCCGCGAACGGACTTCCGCTGTGACCGCCGCACCGTCCACCGACACGGACGCACACGTCGACGAACTCCGCGCGCTGGAGGCGGAGGCCGTGCACATCATCCGCGAGGTGGTCGCGGAACTCGAGCGACCGGTGCTGCTGTTCTCGGCAGGCAAGGATTCGATCGTGTTGCTGAGGCTGGCGGAGAAGGCGTTCCGGCCGTCCCCGTTGCCGTTTCCCGTCCTGCACGTCGACACCGGGCACAACTTCCCCGAGGTGATCGAATTCCGCGATCGCAGGCTCGCCGAGGACGGTCACCGGCTGATCGTCGCGTCGGTGCAGGAGTCGATCGACAAGGGCCGCGTCACCGAAACGGGCGGTCCCGGCACGTCCCGGAACCGGTTGCAGACCCGGACCCTACTCGACGCCCTGGAGGAGCACCGCTTCGACGCCGCCTTCGGTGGCGCGCGCCGAGACGAGGAACGCGCCCGCGCGAAGGAGCGGGTACTCAGCTTCCGCGACGAGTTCGGGCAGTGGGATCCGCGTTCGCAGCGGCCCGAGCCGTGGTCGCTGTACAACGGGCGGATTCGCCGCGGCGAGCAGGTCCGGGTGTTCCCGCTCAGCAACTGGACCGAACTCGACATCTGGCGCTACATCGAACTCGAGAAGCTCGCACTGCCGTCGATCTACTTCGCCCACGAACGGCAGGTGTTCGAGCGCGACGGCATCCTGCTCGGACTGTCCGAGTACACGCTGCCCACCGAAAGCGAACTGGTGCAACGGCTCCGGGTGCGGTATCGCACGGTCGGGGACCTCACCATCACCGGCGCGGTGCGTTCGGATGCCGGCGACGTCGCCGGCGTGATCGAGGAGATCGCCGCGGCCACGGTCTCCGAACGCGGGGAAACCCGGGCCGACGACAGGACTTCCGTTGCCGCGATGGAAGACCGCAAGCGCGAGGGGTACTTCTGATGACCACCACCGGCCGGCCTCGCCAATTGCTGCGACTCGCCACCGCGGGCAGCGTCGACGACGGGAAGAGCACCCTCATCGGCCGCCTCCTCCACGACACCGGAAGCCTGCCCACCGACCACCTCGAGGCGGTGACGAACGCCGACGGTGAGGCGGACCTCGCCGCGCTCTCGGACGGTCTGCGGGCCGAACGCGAGCAGGGCATCACCATCGACGTCGCCTATCGCTTCTTCTCGACGCCGACCCGGAGTTTCGTCCTCGCCGACACACCGGGGCACGAACGGTACACCCGCAACATGTTCACCGGGGCGTCGAACACCCACGTGGCCGTGCTGCTGGTGGACGCACGCACCGGGGTGCTCCGGCAGACCCGGCGCCACGCCCGGATCGCCGACCTCCTCGGCGTCCCGCACCTGGTCGCGGTGGTCAACAAGATCGACCTCGTCGACTTCGACGAGACCCGGTTCAAGGAAGTCGAATCCGAACTCGGCCTGCTCGCGCAGCGCCTCGGCGGCCGCGACGTCACGGTGATCCCGGTGTCCGCCACCCGGGGAGACAACGTGGTCACGCGGTCGGATTCGACGCCCTGGTACAACGGGCCCACGCTCCTCGAGTATCTCGAAGGCGTGGAACTCGCCGCGCCGTCGGCCGTCGCGTCCGAACTGCGACTGCCCATCCAGTGGGTCGCGCGTCCCACGGACCATCAGCGGCGCCGCTACACCGGCCGGCTGTCGGCGGGCACCCTGTCCGTCGGGGACGAGGTGGTGGTGCTGCCTGCCGGTTCCCGCAGCACGGTCACCGCCCTCGACACCCTCGATCCGCACCGGGCCGTCGCGGTCGCGCCGCTGTCGGTGTCGTTCGAACTCGCCGACGACGTCGACGTCGCCCGCGGCGACCTCGTCGTCAGTGCGGCGACCGATGCCACCGCACCCGTCCCGGCCCGCGAGATCGACGCGACCGTGTGCTGGCTGAGCGAGACGCCGCTGCGGGCGGGCGACCGGGTGGCCCTCAAGCACACCAGCCGCACCGTGCGCGCCACGGTGCAGGAGCTGCACACGCGGCTCGACCCGGAAACCCTCGAAGAACACGACTCCCCCAGCGAACTCGCCCTCAACGACATCGGCCGAATCACGCTCCGGACGAGCACGGTGGTGCTCGCCGACCCGTACGCCACCAATCGCGACGCGGGTGCGTTCATCCTCATCGACGAGCAGAGCAACGACACCGTCGGCGCCGGAACCGTCAGCGACACCCGCGAAGTGGTTCCTGGCGAGCAGACCCGGCACGACATCAAGTGGCATCCGTCGTCGCTGAAACGGGATCGACGCTGGTCCGCGACCGGGCAGCGGGGCGCCACCATCTGGCTCACCGGGCTGCCCGCGTCCGGAAAGTCGACCGTCGCGGTCGCGCTCGAACGGACGCTCGTCGACGCGGGCCGGACCGCGTACCTTCTCGACGGCGACAACGTCCGGCACGGCATCTCGGACGACCTGGGTTTCTCACCCGGTGACCGGGCCGAGAACATC
>NZ_JBFUHV010000127.1:0-26817 GCF_056402215.1 Rhodococcus sp. P4_B6
CGATCGACCGGCTCGAGTTCGGGAATCGTGTCCTCGACGAGAATCGAAATATGGTACTGACCACGAGCATTACGCGACACCGTCACCTGCGACGGCACGGCCCCCTCCGGCAACGGCCTCGACCACCGAATATCCAGCGGTTCGGACTGCTTGGCCAACCGGATCTGCCCGCCGCGGTAGGTGAAGCAGTTCGAGAAGTAGGTCGCCGAATCCTTCGACTGGCCCTTCTTCTTGAATTGCGGGTATCCGGTCTGCGTGCGCCAGAACCTGTCGAACGCGCCCTGCAACTGCCGCAGCGATTCCTGCAGCGGCCCCTTCGACGGCTCCGACAACCACTCCGTCTCGGTGTCCCGCTTCCATCCGGTGAGCATCTTCGAGGTGTCCGCATAGGTGACCCGTCGCTGCTCCTGCGACCAGGCCCGCGTCCGCTCGGCCAACGCCCGGTTGTAGACATACCGGGTGCACCCGAACGTTCGGGCAAGCTGTTCCGCCTGCACCGCAGTCGGATAGAAACGGTACTTGAACGCCCGCTTCACCACCCTCCCCGCCATGACCTAGACACCAGCCCCACAGTCCGACAGATCCAGATCGGCTATCCATGACCTGAAGGACCGGGTTTGCGCCGATAGACTCAAGGATCATCGCCCCGAGGTAGAGCAGCCGAGCGGTGTAGGCGCCGCTGCGTTCGCGACTGTAGAACAACCGCAGGGGCAGGATCGGCTGCCGCACCCGGCCCTCGTGGACGATCAGCGCAACCAGCAGGACCACCCCGACGACCAGAGCAGCCTGCACCCGGGCCGATCCCCATCCAGCGTCGGCGGATTCGATGATCCCGAAGATGACGGCGCCCATGCCCAGTGTGGCAGCGAGCGCACCGATCACATCGAACTGCCCCGTTCGACGTGGCGTTTCCACGAGCACCGTGCCGGACCACGCTATCAACGCGACCGCGATCGGGACGTTGACCAGGAACGCCGCTCGCCAGGAGACCCACTCGGTGAGCGCACCCCCGACGAGGAGACCGAGGCTGGCACCGATACCGGCGGTTGCGGCGTACCAGGCGATCGCCCGATTGCGGGCCTCGCCGTCGAAATAGGTCGTGATCAACGCCAACGAGGTCGGTGCGACGATCGCCGCACCGATTCCCTGCACCGCACGGGAGGCGATCATCCACCATCCCGTCGGCGCCAGCCCGACGAGCAAGGGAGCGGCACCGAAAAGCGGGAGCCCGACCGGAAACCCCGGTCGTCACGGCCGGACCGCGACCTTGAGCGCTTCCCTGGAATCCATCGCGGCGTAACCCAGCGGCGTCTGATCCAGGCCGACGGTCCGGTCGAACACCCTCCCCGGCTGCACGGTGCCCTCCAGGACCGCCGGAAGTAGGCGCTCGATATACGCGCGCACCGGCGCCGGACCACCGGTCAGCGTGACGTTCGGTCCGAACAGGCTCCCGAACCCGACCGGTGCGTCCTCGTACTGAGGCACCCCCACCCGACTGATCACTCCGCCCGCGCGGACGACGCCCACCGCCTGGTCGTAGGCGGGCCGGTGACCGACCGCCTCGAGGACGATCGCGCTGCCCAGTCCGCCGGTCAGCTCGCGAACCCTCGCGATGCCCTCCTCGCCGCGCTCGGCGACCACATCGGTTGCACCGAACTCGCGACCGAGATCGGTCCGCACCTGGTGCCGACCCATCAACACGATCTGCTCGGCGCCGAGTTGGCGAGCCGACAGCACCGCCAGCAATCCCACCGCCCCGTCACCGATCACGGTCACGACACTGCCCTCGCCGACGCCTCCGCGGACCGCAGCATGCCAGCCGGTGCCGTACACATCCGACAACGTCAACAAGGAGTCGAGCAGCGCATCGTCGTCGTCCTCGCAGACCGGCGCCGTGACCAGCGTTCCGTCGGCCAGCGGCACGCGGACTGCTTCGGCCTGACCACCCGCCGTACCCAGCGCGGCGTCGTTCCAGAACCCGCCGCGCACGCATGAGGTCTGCAGACCCTGGGCACAGAACACACAGGTGCCACACGACACCGCGAACGGCGCGATGACGAAGTCACCGACCCGCACCGTCCGCACGTCCGAACCGACCGCTTCGACGACACCGATGAACTCGTGCCCCATCGACGTGCCCGCAGGGTCGACACCCATGGAGTGGTAGGGATGCAGGTCACTGCCACAGACGCAGGCCCGCACGATCCGTACGAGAGCGTCGGTGGACGATTGGATGGTGTGATCAGGGACATCGATGACGCGGACATCGCCCGCTCCGAACATGTACGTCGCTTTCATGCCTTCCAGTCGACCTCTATTCGGGTCGTCCGGGGAGTCACGGACGTTCCGGGTACTGCCAGTACCTCCCACACCCAGCGGTTACTACCTACCGTGGACTCATGAGCTCGATCGACCTGCGCACCGAAATCCGCGAATTCCTCAGCACGCGGCGCGCACGCATCACCCCCGAGCAGAGCGGACTCCCCGTCTACGGAGGTAACCGCCGAGTCAAAGGCCTGCGCCGCGAAGAGGTAGCCATGCTCGCCGGTGTCTCGGTCGACTACTACGTCCGCATGGAACGCGGCAACCTATCCGGTGCTTCCGACAGCGTTCTGGATTCCCTCGCCGGCGCCCTGCAACTCGACGACGCCGAACGCGACCACCTCCTCGCCCTCGCCCGCCAATCGCGAGTAAGCAGCACCCGTCGCCCCCGCACCCAGTCGATGACGGTTCGCCCGGCGATCCAGCAAATACTCGACGCCACCACCGACGCACCTGCGTGGATCCGCAACGGCCGCCACGACATCCTCGCGATGAACGACCTCGCCCGGGCCCTGTACTCCCCCGTGCTCGCAGACCCTCGCCGTCCGGCCAACACCACCCGATTCGTCTACCTCCATCCCCGGCAAGCCGAAGTGTTCTTCGTCGACTACGACACGATCGCCAAGGACGCCGCCGCCATGCTCCGACTCGAAGCGGGTCGCAACCCCCACGACAAAGCGCTCATCGCTCTGGTCGGGGAACTGTCCACCCAGAGCGAACTGTTCCGGCAACGCTGGGCATCACAAGACGTGCGCTTCCACCGCAGCGGTCGAAAACGACTGCGCCACCCTGCCGTCGGTCAACTCGACCTCGATTTCGAAGCACTCGATCTGCCCTCCGAACCGGGCCTCCAACTCAACATCTACACCGCCGCCGCCGGCACACCCACCGCCGACGCCCTCAAGCTCCTCGCGTCCTGGGCCGCCAGCCAGGAAGTACTCGACACCGAGCAAGACACTTCACACCGTCCCCGGTGACCCCGAAACACCGGGTGACGATCGCCGACATCGACACACGCGCATCGAAGACCCCCTGCCCAAGGTCTCTACCGACCCGGGACGCGAGGTGGGCCGGCCCGCAGACGGTCCCGCATCTGCCCGGCGCGCCCACCGAACGGGTACATACTCTCCAGCCACCACGTCGCACCTGCCCCCACCCACTCCGATACCGCGGCAACATCATCGGGACCGGATGTCGAGCCACTGGCCACGTATGCGAAATCGTCCGCCCGCCCGATCGCGACCCGGATCGCACGGAGGTCATCGGTGGTGACCAGCCCCGTTTCGTCGTCGGCCTTGCGGGGAACGACGCCGTCGAAGCGAGCCGCCCGATCGAACGGCGCCCGGTTCGGCCAGTGACCTCCGACCCAGATCGGGATCGCGCCGTTCACTGGCGTCGGGAGCATCGGCGGACAATGCACGTGGTAATACGTGCCGTCGAAGTCGACCGGCCCACGAGTGAACAATGCCGTCAGGACGGCCAACGACTCGTCGAGGACCTCACCGCGAGCAGTCAGCCGCTCCCCGAAGACCTCGAAGTCGTAGTCGGCGCCCAAACCAACACCCAGGAGCGCGCGTCCACCCGAGAGGTGGTCGACGGTGAGGACCTGACGAGCCACGATCTGCGGCCGACGACGCGCGAGCGGCGTCACCACCGTCCCCAGCAACACGTGCGAGGTCGCGGTCGCCGCGGCGGCCAGGCACGTCCACGCGTCAGCGATGGGCGGCGTGCCACCCCAGGCAGGGTTCCACGTCACGTGATCCCACAGGAAGAAGCCATCCCAGCCCGCCTCATCGGCCTCGGCGGCCATCTCGACAACCGTCAACGGGTCTGACCACTCCATGAACGGTGGCAGCGTCACTCCATAACGCATGAAGTCAACCTACCGAGACGATGCTCCAATCGCACGGGCCGCCGAGCGTGCAGCCCTCGGACGCAGGAACTTCGTCGTGAACTTCTGATCAATACCGAGATTCTGTGCGCCCCCGTGGCTACGCTTCGCATATTTCTTCACTTCTGATTTGAAGCACTCTGAATGGGGTCGGCATGACGGACATCAGCACATCTCGCGTTGGGTACAAGAGCTTCACTCGCGCTGTCGCGGTCGCGGGCATCGCAGCGCTCGCTATGGTCATGGGCAATGGCACGGCGTCGGCCGGCGTGGACAATTCCAGCTCGGTCGTCGACGCCGCCGGTAACCGGATCGAGGTCTTGCAGGGCGACACCTCGTACCAGGTGGTACCGCCACTCGACGGCGTGCCCACCAGCGTGGAGTTCTTCCACAACGGCTATGCCGGGGTCAACATCACCGGACCGGACGCGGCGTCCTTCGAGGGCACACAACTCACCGTCGGTTACCAGATCGGTTACCCGATCGCGTTGGCAGGCGCAACGATCGTCCTGAACACACCCGGTCTCGGGTTTGCTATCGGCTCGAGCAACGGCATCGATCTCGGGCTCGTCCCGGACCTCACGCTGGGGCTGAACGCGGGCACCAGCGCAACACTCGCCGGCGACATCATTCCGTCGCAGGAACTCGACATCGACCTCGAGCCGGGCGGAATCACCACCGTCCCGATCCTGGAGGGCCAGGAGTTCGACGGACCGGCGGCCTCGGTGAGGATGCAGGGAGTTCATGGCTCCATCTCCGGCGCTCTCGGTGCGGTCACGATCCGTCCGTACGCCATGGCAGTCACCGCGGACGGTGACACGGTCATGACTTACGGTGTGCCGCAGAAGCTCAACTAAAGTCCACCGGCACAAACGACGATGTGCAGGCCGACGCGACCCAGTCGCGTCGGCCTGTCGTTGCGCGGACAGTCCGCACAGTGCATTACTGAGACATGTTCGGAAAGAACAGAATTCGTCGCTGTTCGGCCGCTGAATGCGAGTAACATTCAGTGTGTGCTGCAAGTTCGATGCAACCGATCCAGCGGCATGTCGGCCCCCGCTCACTGCCCCAAAAGCGGTGGCGGGGGCGCGTCGCGCGTACTGCCCCTAACCGTATCGGTAGTGCATCATGCCGTGATGGCCGCCCCCATGGGTGATGACCGCGACGGCGACCAGGATGCACAGGATCACGAAGAGGAGCAGCAGACCCGTGAAGATCCACAACGAGAGTTGCCCGAGCCGACGAACACCGACCCGTCGCCGGACAGTATCGTGCGACTCTACGGCGCAACCGGGTAGTGGCTGCTGACCGCGACCCGGTTCCAGGCGTTCATCACCGTCGCGAGCCAGCTGATCGCGGACACCTGCTCGTCAGTGAGCGAGCCGTCATCCCAGGTGCGCCGTTCCGGAACGGCGAGAGCGGTSACCTGTTCGGCGAGAGCGAGCGCGGCACGCTCCTGGTCGCTGAAGTACTGCGCCTCCCACCACGCCGCGACGACCGCGAGTCGATCGGTCGTCTCTCCCTTGGCCAGGGCGTCGCGGGTGTGCATGCGAAGGCAGAAGGCACAGCCGTTGAGTTGGGAGACGCGAATCTTCACCAACTCCACCAGGAGCGGGTCCACTCCCGCCGTTTCCAGGGCAGCCTTCACATCCGCGTCCAGCTTCATCAGACTCTTGTATACGGACGGGTGTTGCTTGCTGAGATTCACGCCGGTCATGATGTTCCCTTCGAGTAGGCGGTGCGTGCCGGTCATGCAGACCAGGCCGAGTCCATGATCCGCTCCACCATGCTCACGCGGCGGAAACCCGGGACGAAATGTTCGAGCACGTCGGCATTGACGGTGCCGTAAGTCGTGTCCGGCCGGTAACTGAGCCCGTCGACGAAGGCACGCAGAAACTCGTTCTTGAAATCGCCGCGCGGATGAACAGCGGTGATCTCCTCCACCTGCCCCGGATCCAGACCGTCCAGACCCAACCCGACCACATCGGTGAGGACACCGAAGTTGGTGGCAGCGACCTCATCCCCCATCCGGCCCGGAATCCCCGGCGTGGTGTGCAACGCGATCGCCGTCCAGACCACCTCGGCAGCAGCACCCGAGAATCCCCGCTCGAGCAGGAACTGGCGAGCGTGATCGGCTCCGTCGAGCTCGAACCGCTGCTCGACATCCGAGAACGGACGCAGCAGACCCGTGTCATGAAACAGCGCAGACAGGTACAGCAGCTCCGGGTCCGGCCGCAGGCCGAGCTCACGGCCTCGGAGCGTGCTGAAGAGGAACACCCGCCGCGAGTGATGGAAGATCAGCGGGTTCGTCGTCTCCCGGATGAGGCGTGTCGCCTCCGCCGCCGCCGGCGTCTCGGGAATTTCCACTCCTGCGATGATCTCGGACATGGGCCCTGCCCTTCCAGATGTCGATGTTGTAGAACGGACGGTGTGCCCGTCCCCTTACGATGCCGAACATCCCGGGCCGGCGCCGCCCAGACCCGGCCATGAAGCACCCGAATCCGGACAGGCGGTAAGCGTGGACACCAGCCCCCACCCGCATCGGGTCGCGATCCTCGTCTACGACGGCGTGAAACTGCTCGACGTCGCCGGCCCCGCCGAGGTGTTCGCTGAAGCGAATCGCTGCGGCGCCGACTACCGGATCGTGCTGCTGTCACCGACCGGCGCCGACGTGGCGTCGTCGATCGGCATCCACCTCTCCGTCGACGGCGACGCCGAATCGGAACCCGCCCCCGGCACCTTCCTCGTCGCCGGCGGCGACATCTACCCCCGAACCGCCATCGCCCGCGACCTGATCGACGCCACGAACACTCTCGCCACGCGAGCCGCCCGGGTCGGGTCCATCTGCACCGGGGCGTTCGTCCTCGCCGCGGCCGGACTGCTGGACGGCAAACGCGCCACAACACACTGGAAAGTCGCACACCAACTCGCGGCCCGGCACCCCACGACGCACGTCGAACCCGATTCGATCTACGTTCGCGACGGCACCACCTACACCTCCGCCGGTGTCAGCGCCGGCATCGACCTGGCACTGGCACTGGTCGAGGAAGACCACGGCCCCGAGCTGACCCGCGACGTAGCCCGACACCTGGTGGTCTACCTGCAGCGCGCCGGCGGACAATCACAATTCTCCGCCCCACTCCAGGGCCCGCCACCACGAACACCGGCCCTGCGCCGCATCGTGGACCTGGTGACAGCGGACCCCGCCGGGAACCACTCCCTCACCGAACTCGCCACACACCTCAACGTCAGTGCCCGACACCTCACACGCCTGTTCCGAACCGAACTGTCCACCACCCCGGCCCGCTACGTCGAACTGATCCGCTTCGACCTGGCAAAGGCCCTCCTCGACCAGGGACACAACGCAACACAGGCAGCATCACTCGCCGGATTCCCCAGTTACGAAAGTCTCCGACGAGTCTTCGTGCGAGAGCTGTCGATGTCACCGACCGTCTACCAACGCCGCTTCGGCACCGCACACCGCGCCGACGCGGAGTAACTCGACGCAGGCGTGAGGTGGTTGCAGCCGGGCACGGGACTGTCGTGGCTACGTTTGCACGACCGCAATTCCCGGCCACAGGGTCGCCGCAACCTTCTCGGCCAGATCCTCGCGATCGCTGTCACCTCGGAGAAAGGCGGCGTAATAGCTGCCGAAGCAGATGGTGGCCAGGGTGTGGGTGTCGATGTCCTCGCGTACTTCGCCGCGACTTTGGAGATCGTCGAGCACGCGTTCGACCAGATCTACCCGTGGTTCCACTGCGTGTTCGCGCACGATCTCGAGCAGTTCGGGCGTGCGGAAGGCCTCGCCCATGAAGTTGCCCATGAGAATCATGGCGTCCGGATTGAAGTAGCACGGGTCGACCCGCCGGATGGCCTCGGTGAAGGCTTCGAACGGTCGCAATTTCGCGAGTTCCAGGTTCGGGTAGGTCGCACGTTGCGCGCGGAAGCCGAAGTCGAGGGCGTCGACGACGAGTTCGAACTTTCCCGGCCACCGCCGGTAGAGAGTGGGGCGGGTGACGCCTGCATCGGATGCGATGTCGCCCAACGTCATTCTCGAGTACCCGTCGACGACCAACCGTCGCCGAGTCGCCTGGATGATGGCGTCGTCAAGGGATGGATTGCGGGGCCGGCCCCCGCGGGCGGCGGCCTCTGCGTCGGCACCCTCCTGCGAATCCGTGCCGACTCCCTTTTCCGCCATGACCACCCCTTCGCTCGTTCCGTTACGGTCGATAATCGTAACCGAGCCTGCCCCCCGCTTCGGGATCGCGCTGTCATCTCGATCGAGCCGCCGTTCGCAGTTACGTTACACCTCTTGACTGTAACTTAACTGCGTCATAGTCTGGCTGTAGCCACAGACGTGGCGGAAGTCTCATCCAGGAGCGCGTCATGAATCCCAGTCAGGCCCTGATCGATCGCAGCATCCCGTTTCTCGACGAGGTCAAGAACCGGACCGCGGGCGGAGAGTTGGAGGGGTGGCTCAACACCAACTACGGGCCCGGGACGGAGTTGTACGACGACCTGGCTCGGATGATCACCGAAGGCGTCGACGACGGGTGGGCGGCGAATGTGGAGCTCGACGGACCGAGGTATCGCCGCAGCCGAATCGCATCGCCGAGCGAGGAACTCCACTATTTCAGCGTCACCGCGGTCTACATGAACAGCATTTCCCGGTACCGGGGCCAGTACCACCAGCATCCGTATGGCGAACTCAACCTGGTAGTGCCCCTTGATCCCGGCGCCGAGTTGGCCGGTCCGCGCGGATGGTGCGGCGCAGGCTGGACCGCACCCGGGCCGGGGAGCCACCACTACCCCGAGGTCCGAGGCGGTGCCCTGATCGCTCTGTTCTACCTACCGGCTGGGCGGATCTCCTACGACATCACGCCCGCCGCCACCGTCTGATCAATGAAAGGGGCGCATGCTCCATGAGTGATGTGACCACCACCGCCCCGCGAACGTCCCGCGCCGTACGCCGTGCGATCGAACACATGACAGTCGAGCAGGCGTTACTGAGCAGGCGAAGTGTTCGCGCCTTCCTGCCGACACCGGTACCCCGCGACGACATCGAACACTTACTCGAGTTGGCCGCACGGTCGGCCAGCAATTCGAACTGCCAGCCGTGGCAGGTTCATGTCGTAACCGGCTCAGTGAAGACGCGCCTGACATCAGAACTTCTCGCCGCCCACGACTGCGAGGACCGTGTAAGTACGCGGGAGTACAACTACCAGCCCAAGCCGAACGAATGGGCGGAGCCGTTTCGTACTCGTCGACGTCGATTCGGTGAGAGCCTGTACGGCAACGCCTTAGGCATCGCGGCAACCGACTCGGCAGCCAGGCTGGCCCACCATCGCCGCAATTACGACTTCTTCGGCGCTCCCGTCGGAATCATCCTGACGGTCAGTCGGAATCCGCTCGACGGTGCGCTCGTAGATGCAGGCCTCTTCCTGCAGGCATTGATGCTCGCTGCCCGCGGCGCCGGGCTCGACACTTGCCCTCAGGCATCGTTCATCGACTTCTACCCGGTTTTGCGCCGGCACCTCGACATCCCCGACGACCAGCTGATCGTCTGTGGACTTGCACTGGGTTACGCAGACAACGAACACCGGCTCAGCCGGCACCACACTCCCCGAGAAGCCGTCGCCTCATTCACCACCTTCTACGAAGACTCCCCATAGGACGGTGGCCCCCACGCGTTTCGCGTGGGGGCCACAACCGGTTTCACATTCCTATGCGCCCACCGTGACCTTCGAGGGCCGATAGAACAGCGCCAATTGTCCTACTCCGCCGAGAATTCCCGCACCGGCCGCAATGACGAGACCGGCCCATCCATCGACCGGATTGCCACCGAACACCCACTGCTCGAGACTGACTCGTCCTGCACCGAGCACCGCAACACACACCGCCGATACCGCTATGACAAAAGTGTATTCCCAACCTGAGCCCATGACATAGAAGCCCTTGGTGCGGTGCACCGTCCACGCGGCAACCAGCATCAGCGCCACCACCACTGCCGCCGCAGCGGTGGTGAAAAGGCCCGCCGCCAGGCCGAGACCCGCGACGATCTCCGTCCCGGCAGCCACCCGAGCATGCAGCATGCCTGGACGCATACCCAAGCTTTCGAACCACTTGGCGTTACCTGAAATTCGGCCACCGAGAAAGATCTTGTGGCATCCATGAGCAGCCATTGTCAGGCCGAGTGTGACGCGCAGCAGCAGCATGGCGAGATCGAACGAGTTCATCGCTGCAACCTCCCAGCGACCGGCCCCACAGAGACGGCTTCGACTTCTCCGATCACCCGTGTCGACGACAGACGATGTACCACGCGAATCGCCTCTGCGACCGCATCTTCCGTGCTCAATGATTTCTCCTTCGGGATGTTGGGTAGATCGGCCGCGGCGGCATCGAGTGCCCCGCACCGAGTTCACGCCGATCTCCAGCGGTCGAAGCCTAGATTCACGTATCGTTACAGTCAAGATGCGTAACGYAATTGGTGTTTCGTTACAGCTATTGACTGTAACGAAAGACGTCTCTATGGTTCTCATCACCGGCCCCGATCCACCGTCCGCACCCAGAACAGCTGACAACGCGTGACGAGGGCCTCTGAACCAACAATCAACTCAACTCGCACCTGAGCGAAAGTGAAGTCGCAATGGCCTCTGAACTCTCCAGTTCGCATGCATCCGTCACCGGGGTCCGCGTCGGTGAACTCATCGACGGGCGGCCCGTGGGCCGCTTCCACTACCTCCTCCTCGCTCTCGCAGGCGCAGTCATGTTTCTCGACGGCTTCGACACCCAGTCGATCAGCTTCGCGGCCCCGGCCATCGCACGCGAGTGGGGGCTGCCCGTTTCCTCCCTCGGGCCAATCTTTTCCGCGGCCATCGTCGGCCTCATGGTCGGCTACCTGTGCCTGGCACCGCTCGCTCATCGATCCGGACAGCGACGCGCGGTCATCGTCTGCACCGCGATGTTCGGTATTTTGACTCTGCTGTGCGCATTCGCAGAATCGCCGCTTCAATTGATCGCACTGCGATTCCTCACAGGGGCTGGACTCGGCGCTACCATTCCCAGTCTCGTCGGAATTGTCAGTGAGTTCACACCGGCACGGCGACGCTCGTCCTTCGTGATGTTCATCTATTGCTGGTACGCCTTAGGATTCGTCGCAGCCGGGGTCGTCTCCGGATTCGTCATTCCGCTGTGGGGATGGCGCGCGATGTTCATCGTCGGGGGCACCGTACCTTTGGTGCTGTTGATGTTCTTGCTGCGTTACTTTCCGGAGTCCCCCCGATACCTGCTCCTACGCGGCGCCGGCGATCGCGCAAATGCCACCCTGCGCCGGCTCGATCCCGCCTTGCCCTCCAACGCCATCGTCCTGACAGACGCAACAGACAACAGCCACCCCGCGGGAAAAGGGAAAGCCTCGATGATTCTCGACTTCGTACGAGGTCGGTGGTTGCTGAACACCCTTCTGCTCTGGCTTGCCTTCGGCGCGAATCTGGCGGCGTTCTATGCCATCCAGAGCTGGCTTCCGACAATCGTCGGCTCTCTGGGTGAATCGTCACGCGTCGTCATCGCTTGCACTGTTCTCACTACTGTGGGTGGCATCGCCGCGGCCATGTTCATCGGCCCTGCCATGGACCGCACCAGTCCTTTTCGCACACTCGGAACGGTCTATCTCGTCGGCGCCGGATTCGTGGCCCTGCTCGGATGGGTGCTCGGCGGTGGCAGCACCGTGGCCCTTCTGGTCGCGGCGTTTCTCACGGGGACATGCGTCACCGGCGGTCAGATGAGCGTGATTGCCCTGGCGACAGTCCTCTATCCGACCGACATGCGCTCGACCGGAGTGGGGTGGGCACTCGGAATCGGCCGACTCGGCGGAATCGCCGCCCCTCTGATCGTCGGTGCCGCGCTGAGCGCCGGCATTGCGCCCCGCGAGGTCTTCTTCGCGATGGCGATTGTCCTCGTCGTCGCCGGCTTCTGCGTGCTGGCCCTCGAACGGCGCGTGCAGGCTGTTCGACAGCCGTAGCACCGAACCGCTGTCCTCCGAGGAACCACCCCGAGGGGTGGATTTCGACCCCGTACAGGGTGGCGGGATGACCACCCTGTCGGTGTTACCACCGGCCCGCTCCCGGAGCAGAGTTGGTGTCGTTCGCAAGACGCGGACTTCACCCACCAGGCAGGAGTAACACGATGACCTCGATCAAGACCCGCACCGCCGTCGCAGCCGCCGCAGGCGTCGCCGTAGGACTGGGGGTGTTGATGGCGCAAGGTGCCACCGCTGGCGCCGCACCCGCCGACGGGGTCGCTCCACACGCGGTTTCCCCGTACACCGTCCAGGTACGAGACCGCATCGGATGCGCCGACGCCTGGCCCATGGTCTCCTGCGACGCCCCCGACGAGGACCGGCCCCCGCAGGTCACCTTGGTCGAGCCCGGCACCACGCTGACCCAGCCGGGCGGCACCGACCTCTTCGGATCCTCGAGCGCCCAGTTCCACCCGGCGAACTACCCCCTCGAGCCCGACGACGGCGTGATCTCCCACCCGCTCGATCCCGACATGCCCTGGATGTGAACCCAACATCGCGGAGTGGTGGGCGAGGGCAGCTGGGAAAGTCTGGCCGGCCATGAATCCACCTCGTCGGACGCAAAGGTCCCAACTGACCGGGATCACGCACACGCATCGCGTCGAATGATAGATTCCCGATATGCGGAGTGAACGCTCCGCTTTGTTGGGAGTATTCATGAAAACCGCTTCGCCGCGGACGCACTATCAATTGACATTTGCCGTTCTCACTATCGGTGTCGGCGCCTTTGCCCTTCTGCAGTCGCTGGTGATTCCGGTGCTGCCGACCCTCGAGTCGGCGCTGGGCACGACTCAGGCCGACGTCACGTGGGTGTTGACCGCCTACCTGTTGTCGGCGTCGATCTCCACCCCGGTCATGGGACGCCTCGGCGACATGCACGGGAAGAAGCGCGTGTTCGTCGTTGCACTCACCGCACTGGCGGTGGGGTCCCTGCTCGCCGCCCTCGCCACGTCCCTGCCGGTGATGATCGCGGCTCGGGTGATCCAGGGCATCGGTGGCGGTGTGCTGCCTTTGGCGTTCGGCATCATCCGCGACGAGTTCCCCGAGGAGAAGGTGGCGGGAGCAGTCGGCATCATCGCCGCACTCACCGCTGTCGGTGCAGGTCTCGGCATCGTCCTCGCCGGTCCCATCGTGACGGTGCTGAGTTACCACTGGCTGTTCTGGATTCCGCTGATCATGGTCGTCCTCGCGGGGGTGGCCGCGCACATCCTGATCCCCGACTCCCCCGTGCACACTGCCGGCAAGATCAACTGGCTCACCGCGCTGCTGCTGTCCGGGTGGCTGGTCGCGCTACTACTCGGTGTGAGTCAGGCGCCCACGTGGGGTTGGGGCTCACCGATCGTCGTCGGGCTTCTGGTGGCCGCCGCGGTCGTCGTCGTGACGTGGGTGGTCGCCGAAGCGCGATCCGCCAACCCGCTGATCGACATGCGGATGATGCGGGTCCGCAGCGTCTGGGCGGCCAACCTGCTGGCTCTGCTGATGGGCGTCGGCATGTATGCCGCATTCGGCTTCCTGCCGCAGTTCCTGCAGACACCCACGTCCGCCGGATACGGCTTCGGCGCTTCGGTCACCGAGTCGGGTCTGATGCTGCTGCCCCTGAGTGTGGGAATGTTCCTGCTCGGACTCGCCTCCGGCCGCCTGGCGGCTCGACTGGGTTCGAAAGTCCTGCTCATCGCAGGGTCGATCGTGGGTGCGATCGGCTACTTCGTGGTGGCGTTCGCGCATGACACCGAGATCGACATCTACCTCGCCACGTCATTGATCGGGATCGGCTTCGGACTGGCCTTCTCGGCGATGTCGAATGTCGTCGTCGCAGCGGTACCACCCGAACAGACCGGTGTCGCCAGCGGTATGAACGCGAACATCCGCACGATCGGCGGCTCTGTGGGCGCTGCACTCATGGCCAGCATTGTCACCGCGGGGGCGTCGTCCGCGGGAGTTCCGCCGGAATCCGGTTACACCCATGGATTCGTCATGCTGGGCACAGCAGTGGGCCTCGGCGCCGTTGCGGCCATGTTCATCCCGGCGATGAAGCGGGACAAGACCACGCGTCTCGAGGAGTCGGCCGCACTGCGGCACCCGGAACTCGCGATGGTCGCGGGAGGCACTCTGGTGGGCGACGAATCCGAATGAAGTCCGACATGAGGATTCGGGGAAGCGAAAGGGCGCTGCGCCGCGACGCCGCGGAGAATCGGCAGCGGCTACTCGACGCGGCAGCGACCGTGTTCAGCGAGCGCGGCCTGGATGTGGGAGTCGACGAGATCGCCCGGGTCGCCGGCGTCGGAATCGGCACCCTCTACCGCCGGTTCCCCACCAAGGATGCATTGGTCAGTGAGCTCGTTCGCCAGGTATACGACGACTTCCTGGCCCTTGCCGACGAAGCCCTGTCCGCGCCGGACGGCGAAGGCCTCGAGCAGGTTCTGTATGGTACCGGTGCCATCCTGGCGTCGAACCGAGGATGTTTGTCCCGTATGTGGAACGACGACGAGACCACGATTCTGCGGGACGAGTACCGACGGATCCTGTTCGAACTCCTGGCGCGAGCCAAGCAACACGGGCGCATCCGCGAGGATGCCGCCGACGCCGACCTGGATCTCATCTTCTGGTCCGTGCGCGGCGTCGTCGCGACAACCCGCGGCGTCACCGACACAGGGTGGCGCCGGACCATGGCGATCATGATCGCGGGACTGCGGCCCGGCGCGGACACCCTCGACGAGAGCCCGATGAGCGCCCAGCACGTCGCACAGATCATCGACAACCTGTCGGCCCGATAGCGTACGGCGGATCCCTACTGCTTCAAGCACGCCGCAGGTGGCCGGCGGTCCAGTCGGCCACCAGCGACAGCACCTCCGGATCCACGGCGTCGCGCACGAGTCGCCGATAGGCGCGCAGCGACGGCGGGGCCGTGTCACGTCGGATCAGATGCGTCAGGTCCGGAACCCGGACGGTGTCGACCTGGCCGGGCACGAGTTCGGCGATCGCCGTGAGATCAGCCGGGTCCACCTGCACGTCCTTGGCTCCGGTGATCGCAAGGACCGGCGCGGGGTTCTCCCGCAACAGCGGTTTCGGGTCGAAGTCGAGAAACTCTCGGAACCAGCGCGCATTCACCCGGCGACCACCCATCCGCGCGGTGTCGGTGGTGCTCCGGGACAGCTTCTCGAGCGCCGCGCGTTGCCTTTCCTTCACATCGATGCGCAGTGCCCGCAGGACCGCCCGCACCGGAGCGGGCAGGCCGTCGACGGCCTTGCCCGACTGCCATTGCAGCACCTGCCGCCCCGTCACCGCCGGACACGCGAGAAGCACCACTGCCGCCGGGTCGACCCCCCGATCTGCTCCCAGCGCCACTGCGAGGCAGGCGCCCTCGCTGTGCCCGATGACCGCGATCGAATTGCGTCCGAATCCCCCTGTCGTGCCCAACCAGTCGACGGCGGCAGCGGCGTCCGCGATGTTGTCCGACAGGCCAGCCGACAGGTAGTTGCCGCCCGAGTGCGCGACCCCGCGCTTGTCGTATCGCAGCGAGGCGACACCTTTCTCAGCCAACGCGTCCGCGAGGGCACGGCTCACACCGATCGGGAGCTTTGCGTGGTCGCCGTCGCGATCGAGTCGGCCGGACCCGGTGAGGATCACCGCCGCCGGCCCGCCCTCGGCACCCGCCGGAACCGTCACAGTGCCGGTCAGTACGGTGCCGTCGCCGGACCGGAACCTCACCTCGCGTTCGGATACTCCCACTCGTTCGACATCGAGCACGTCGCGGATCTGCGCCGCGACGCGAACGGCATCGGGCACGGTCACGATCAGTTCGTCGAACTCCGCTCCCGAGCCCCGTCCGAGGGTGCGCACGCGAATCGCCGGGACACCCGACCGCGCCGCGACGAAGGAGCGCACTCCCCTGCCGCGCCAGGTCCCGATGCACAGACGCCGCGGAATTCCCAGACCCGGTGCCCGCACACCCCGGATGTTCGCGAACGGGTCGGCGATCACCTCGGCGCCTCGAATCAGCGGCATGGGGACGGCGACGTCGCCGTGCAATCCGGCGAATTGTTCGAACCTGGACAATGCGAGACGTACCTCGCTCGCGCTCACGCTGATCTCGGCCATCGGACGCCCTCCCGTCGGTGCTGCCCCATGACGATCTCATCACTGTGTGACCGCATCCCGCATCGGATTGGAGGCGCCGCCTCGCACACGGACGGCGAGGCGGCGACAGTGAACCGGTACGCTCAACCCCTGATGAGATCGTCGATCTGGCCGATCGCCTGCGAGGAACCCTCGACTACGCCCATGTCGAGCACCTGCTGGAGACCTTCGGCGGTCGCATAGGTACTGACGTAGGTGGCAACGGTGCTGCCGCCTTTGTCCTCGAAGGAGAACTCGTTGGTGGACACCGGCATCGATTCGATCGGAGTGTAATCCGCATCGGCGAATCCGTCGGTGAAGGTGAAGCCGGTCGGTTCGTCGACGGAGACGATGTTCCAGTAGCCCGCATGCTTGTCACCCTCGGGGCCGGTCATGTAGTACGTGACCCGACCGCCGGGGGCGAACTCGTGGTCGACGACCGTCGCCGGGTACGTCGGCGGGCCCCAGATCTTCTCGAGCTGGCGGGGATCGGCATAGATCTGCCAGATCCGTGCTCGGGGTGCGGCGAACTCGGCGGTGATGGTCAGGGTCAATGCATCGGTGTCCTGGCTGACATTGGTGACAGGCATCGTTCATTCCTTCCATTGCGGTTCCGTTGCGATCAGTTCGTCGATGCGGGCGATCCGTCCACGCCAAACCTGTTCCAACTCGGCGAGCATGGACGACACCGCGCGCACTGCTTCCACATCGCCCGTGGCGAGTTGTTCACGGCCGCTGCGTCGTTTGACGAGTAAGCCGGACTTCTGGAGGACGGCGACGTGCTTCTGGACGGCAGCGAAACTCATATCGTACTTCGCTGCCAGTGCCGAGACGGAATGTTCTCCGGCCAGCACGCGACGCATGATGTCGCGCCGCGTTCGGTCGGAAAGCGCGTGGAACAGGGCATCGGCCCGGTCCTCATCTGTCTCTGACACACCCAAAACATACAACCAATCGGTTGTATGTGCAAGACCGAAACTCCCCCGATCCCCGAAGGAGCCCATCGCCCGACACGGAAATACCTGTGTGGCATAGATCACACCTCTGCGATGCGGCCCGCCGGTGGATCTACCATTTCCTCGCGACGGTACACACCCAGTGCACCGCGCCGATGCACTCTTCGCCCGCCAAATCCATACCGGCCGAGGGTGATTGAAGCAGTCCGTTGCGCTGCGATCCACCGACCGCACGAGCGCGGCGGGGACCGAAGCGGTGTCTTTCCATACGTCACGGCGAGGCCCGGTCAGAGCGGAAATCCACTCCGACCGGGCCGCTTCGGTTCACCCGACCGATCACCGCATTCACAGACGGATCGGCGCCCGCCGTCCTCACCCGACGCAGATCAGCACACCCACGACCACCACCGCGACCAGCGAGGCGCCGCCGCAGATCAGCCACGCCTGGGTGGCGAGTTGCCGCCACTGATTGCACCGGCCGGTCATTTCCGCGACCGCGACCGATCGCCCCTCATTCGCATCGGACGCAGGTGGCCCCGACAGACGGCGGGCCTTCGCATCCGCACGTGCCGCCACACCGAACGACACGGGAACCACCAGCAGCGCAACCACCAGCAGGCCCACCATCGCGCCCAAACCCGTCCCGAACATTCTCAATTCCTTCCACACCACACGACGCCCGCCACAGGTGCCGCACGTCTGTCACCGCCCACCCGCACCCACGGGCACAACCAATCCCCGTCAGCTATATCGCCACACGGCCGCCCGATGTTGCACCCTCGGACCGCCGGAACTAGCGAAGGACAAGAGTCACCGCCGGCCTACACGCCCGGCACCGGGAAATTCCACATCGCCACGACGATCACGCCCATGACCAGTCCGGCGCACACGACGGTGCCAACGACACTGACACGCAACGCATCCAATAGATCGGCCCCCGATTTCTTGCTGATCCGTGCCATGACAAACTCTTTCTTTCACATGCAGGGGTTCTGACTGCCACGTCGGTGACGGTGCACCACATACACTCACCCGAGTTCGCCACCGGCACAACGGCCGATATACCTACACCCATACCCCTGTYGGGCCTCGAGAAGAGACAGCACCACAACTCGCTCCCGAACGTCGGACTTCTCCGCAGAATTACGTGTGTTTCATGTCACATGTTCGCGTTTCGCCTTGGTTGCCGGATAACGGACTTCGGAATTGCACCTACCGGTCGGTAATTCAGGCAGTCGGAAAACTATGCAATGGCATAGGTCACACTCTATGGACTTCCACGCTGCGTCTCACGAAAATCACTGATACGCCGCTCGTCACGACGTGCAGGCTGTCCGTGTAGCGCCCCTGCCAGCTGATTCCCATCGTTGGCGGGGGCTGCGCCTGGCTGCACCACGAACCCGCACAACTCCCACGTCGCCTCAGTGCGGACCGTACAGCCTTGCATTGCAGCACAATTCACCCCGGCATCACGAGAAGCCTACATCCACTGATCCACGCATCAATGGTGATTCGCTCGGAGCCTTGTGGCAGAGGGGGTTTCGCCGTACCGCCGCCGGTATGCGGCCGCAAATCGGGAAAGGTGAACGAAGCCCCACCGGTAGGCGATGTCTGTCACCGACCCCGTGTCCGGCCCGTTCGGTGCGAGAAGATCCTCCCGGACCCGGGCCAGTCGAAGCGACTCGAGATAGCGACTCGGTGACGTGCCCAGATCCTCCTGGAACGCGCGTTGCAGCGACCGCACGCTGACACCGACGTGCTGGGCGACGTCACCGATCGTCATCGACTCGGTGAGGTGTTGTTCGTAGTACTCCACGGCGCGGGCGAGTGCGCGGGGGGCGAGCCGAGGCTGATCGTGGTCGTGGAGGACTGCCGAGTAGGTGTGTGGCTGTGCGAGGAGTAGACCGGTGAGCAGCATGTCCTGCACGCTCGCAGCCGCGAGGGGGTGGGCGGTGAGTCCACTCTCCGCGTCGAGGTCGCGGATCACTACCTGCAGTGACGACATCCAGGTGGACAGTTGGGGCGTCGTCAGATCCACGGACAGATCGAAGATCACCGGCCCGGGAGCGGACCGTCCGATCAGGCACTCCAGTCGACGGTCGAGGGCGTGTTGTTCGATGCGCAGATGCATCTGCCGGTAGGACGCGTCCATCTGCATCCGGGCGCGCATCCTCGGCGACAGCAGTGCGGCGTGGGCAGGCCCGACGTGTGTGCGAGCGTCGTTGCAGGTGATCTGGTTGGTGCCCTCCACTGCGAGCATCAGGTCGTAGTAGTCGAGGTGTTCGAGGATGTCGACGTCGATACCGATGCCTTGTTCCAGATAGACCAGTTGCAGATCGCCGAGCGACGCCGCGCGCACCCGGCCCCGGAACGGCGCCGTGTCGACCGCGTCGATGCGACGGATGCGGTGTTCGCTGAGCAGGCTGGAGGCCTGGTGGCGGAACTCGTCGACGCTGGCGGTGGCGAGTGTGTCGTGGCGCGCCAGTGGGCCCGGCAACGCGGAGGCGTGTCCTGGATCGTGCATATCGAATTGGTGAATGCCCACGTCAACCTCGTCCGATCGAGCGCCCGGTCATCCCGATGGTATCCCCGGCGGGCACCGGGACCGCCGCCGGAAGTTCGTGGCGTGATGCGGCTACCTCTGGCGCGTTGCGGATAGCGACCTGGATCACACCCTCGTAGCTTCATCGCATCGGGCAGAAAGCCCCAGGTAGCAAGGAGTTGTGGTGTCTGCAGATTTCGATGTCGCGGTGGTCGGATACGGGCCGACCGGTCTTGTGCTCTCGTCGCTTCTCGGTCGCGCGGGCCACCGAGTGGTGGTGTTCGAGCGGTGGCCGGATCTGTACGGTCTTCCGCGCCTGACTCACATCGACGGCGAGACCGCGCGGATCGTTCAGGCCGCCGGCGATATCGAGTTCGCGCTGCGTGATGCCTCCCCGAAACAGGTGTACGAATGGCGCGGATGCGACGGCGAATTGTTGCTCGAAGTGGACTGGTCCGGGCGGTCCAGTGGGTTCGAGGCCCATTACTCGATGTACCAGCCGGATATCGAGTCGGCGATCGATCAGCGCATCCGGTCGTACCCGAATGTCGAAGTCAACCAGGGAGTCGGTGTCGTCGCCGTCGAGCAGGAGCCCGACCAGGTGACGCTCGTGGTGCGGCCGTGGAAGCGGGACCGGGACGAGCAGTGGGCCAGCGGATCCGAGGACCGGACCGTGACAGCGCGGTATGTGGTGGGCGCGGACGGTGCCAACAGCTTCGTGCGCAACGCGCTGGGCGTCGAACGCTCGGATTTACACGTCGAGGACCGCTGGTTGAACATCGACACCGAGTGTCTCCGTCCGCTCGGCCCCGAGTTCGAGGTCACTCGGCAGTATTGCGATCCGGCGCACCCGAACATGTTCATGCCGATCGGACGCAGCCGACAGCGGTTCGAGGTCGCGGTGTTGCCGGGCGACGATCCCGAGAAGATGGAGTCCACGGAATTCGCGTGGTCGTGGTTCCGTGAGCGGCACGGCCTGGGACCGGACGACATCCGGATCTTGCGGCAGATCATCTACACCTTCTCTGCCCGCACCGCCGACAGGTGGCGCAGCGGCCGGGTACTGCTCGCCGGCGATGCCGCGCACACGATGCCGCCGTACATGGGCCAGGGCGCGTGCTCCGGGATGCGAGACGGGATCGCGCTGGCATGGAAATTGGATCTGGTCTTGTCCGGGCGTGCGGGCCACGGTCTGCTCGATACCTACGAGACCGAACGCCGTCCCCACGTCGAGGTCATCCAGCGGTGCGCGGTCGAACTCGGCCGGGTCGCGAATCTGAAGGATCCCGAGGCTGCGGCCGCCCGCGATGCCGCGTTCCGGCGCGGCGACATTCCGCCGATGCCACCGTTTCCCATCGTCACGACCGGGGTCATCGCCACCCGGGAGGACGGGACTCCGCAGTCGTTGGCAGGGACGTTGTCACCGCAAGGCGTCATCGCGGTCGGAGACCGAGTGGGCCGATTCGACGATGTATTCGGGTGGGGCTTCGTCGTTGTCACGACAACCGATCCCCGCGCGGTGCTCGATGCCGACCACCTGGCCTTCCTGAATTCGCTCGGCGCCGTCCTCGCAACCACCGAGCCGGGCAGCGCGCATTCGATCACCGACGTCGACGGGACCTACACCGACTACCTGGCCGCGCACGGAATCGAGGCGTTCCTCGCGCGCCCCGATTTCCATCTCTACGGCGCGGGAACGATGCACGAGCTTCCTGGACTCGTCGATGGCCTGCGTGCCGCGTTGGGAACTGTAGGAGTGCCGACCCGCCGACCCGAGGGAGCCGCACTGTGACCGACACCGTCATCGAGACAGGGCTCTCGGCGGAGAATGCGGCGCACCGTCGCGCGATGCCGGCGACCCGGTTGCTCGACGGCGGCATGCTCCACGCCGACGTCATCCTGCTCGAGCAGGCGATCGTCGCCGGTGACCGCTGGGATGTGGCCGCCGAGCGCCTGGGTGAGCACCGGTTGGAGTTGGCCGAGTGYGCGCTGGGGTCCGGACACGCGGTGACCGCCCGGCGCCAGTTCCGGGCCGCGGCCGCCGCCTTCGTATTCGCGCAGATGGCGATCAATTCGGACACCGACCGCAAACGGGAGCTGTACGACAGATTCGGCGCCGCAGTCGCCGCGGCAGCCGCGGTGGTTCCGTCGTCGATGAAGAAGGTCGAATTGCCCTACGCACGTAGCTCGTTGGTCGGCTGGCATGTCAAGCCGACAGGCACTCCGGTGGGCACGGTGGTGGTGTTCGGCGGCCAGAGCGGGTGGGGTGCGACGTACCTGCGCTATGCCGACGCGCTCGCCGAACGTGGAGTGGCGACCATACTGGCCGAGGGCCCCGGGCAGGGCGAGACGCGGCTGCGGCACCGAATCTACCTGGACGTCGACGTGGCCGCCGCGTACGGCCACTTCGTTCGCTACGCGACCGAGCAGTCCGGTGGCCCGGTCGGGGTGTGGGGCAACAGTGTCGGTGGACTGTTCGCGGCACTGACTGCCGCCCGCAATCCCGCCGTCCGCGCATGCTGTGTCAACGGTTCGTTCGCCGCGCCCCGGTTGCTCCCGTTCCGCGCCTTCACCGAGCAGGCCGCCGCCATGTTGGGCACCGCCGACGAGGCCGCGATCACCGCGAACTTCGCCCGCCTACGCTTCGACCCGGACAAGGAGTCGATCCGGTGCCCGCTGATGGTGCTGCACGGAGGCGCCGACCCCCTCGTGACCATGGAGGATCAGCAACCGTTCCTCGACGGAGCGACAGGCGGCGACGTGGTCCTGCGGGTGTGGCACGACGGTGAACACACCCTCTACAACCACGCCGACGAACGTAACGACGTCGTCGCCGACTGGTTCGCCGACCGGCTCTCACTGAGCGAAGAGAACACGCACCATGCGTTTTGAACACGAAACCTTGCCGCAGCGTGTCTGTTTCGCCACGGGTGAGGCGCGGGCGATGCTCGCCGGCGAGGTACCCCGGCTGGACGCGTCCCGGGTTATGGTGATCGCCTCGGCGGCCGAGGCCGGGCGCGCCGAACAGGTCGTCACCGACCTGCCGGTCGTGCATCGCCACGACAAGGTGGTGATGCACGTGCCGGTGGGGGTGGCCGAGCGGGCCCGGACAGCGGCCATTACGTCGACGTCGACGTCGACGTCGTGGTCTGCGTCGGTGGCGGGTCGGCCACCGGGCTCGCGAAAGCGGTGGCGTTGACCACGGGGCTGCCGATCGTGGCGGTCCCGACCACCTACGCCGGCTCGGAAGGACGAACGTGTGGGGGCTGACCGAGACATCGCGCAAGAGGCGACCGTGTTCGGTCCGTTCATCGTCGACGACGCACCCGAAATATCCTGCGGTGGTGACATCGCCGGCGGTGCGACCGGACAACCGTGCTGGATCGAGGGCAGCGTCACCGACACCGACGGCCGTCCCGTCCCCCACGCCCGCATCGAGGTGTGGGAATGCGACGAGGACGGCTACTACGACGTCCAGTACGACGATCACCGGATCGCCGGCCGGGCCCACCGGTATTCCGACGACAACGGAAGGTACCGATTCTGGGGGCTGACACCGGTCCCGCACGACGGTCCGGTCGGCCGGATGCTCGAGGCCACCGGCCGCTCCCCTGTGCGGGCAGCGCACCTGCACTTCATGGTCTCCGCACCGCACCAGCGGACGCTGGTCACCCACTTCGAGTAGCAACCCGCCGGCACACCCACCCCGGATGGACGCGAACTGAATGACCGTAGCTGGGCCAGAACCAATTTCGACATCGTGCTGGCTCCCGAGACTCGGGCCTAACGCTCGGGGTGCGCGTCGGTGTAGGCCTCCCAGACTTCGGCGCGTAGTCGTCCGCGGTCGGAGACGGGGAAGCCGTGTTCGCGGGCCCAGGCTCGAACCTCGGCAGTGGACGGTGAAGGCGCCGCAGCACTCCCCTCATCTGCGGTAGAAGCGTCGGCGACGGACGCGTCGGCGACGGACGCGTCGGCGACGGACGCGTCGGCGACGGACGCGTCGGCGACCGGTTCCTCGTCGTCGGTGTCGTCGTCTCTGTCGGTCTCCACGTCATCGGCGGGGAGATCGTCGACCTGGTCCACGGCGCCCACGGCCAGGTCTTGGGCGGTCCGGAGGATCTCGTCACCGCTGTGTGGGAGCAAACGGTCGATGTCGACGTCGCTCCGGGTGGTGCCTGCGGTCACGGCCGCCACCTTTACTGCGTCGAGGAGTTGACCACGCACCGATTCGTCGAGGGCGGCGAACTCGGGCGATGCCTCCAACAGCGTGGCAGCGTGGTCGACCATCTCCTGCGGGCTGCCGGCGAGGCGTCCGGCACCCGCCGCGGCAAGCTTCGTGTGGCGGGCTCGGCCCAGCCAATATCCCACGATCACCGCGATCGCGACCTGCATTCTGATCATCATCGTCGACTCCCACGGATGGACTTGACCGTGCGGCCTACTGAGGCGACTACCCTGGACCGCCTGCACTCAATCGCCCGTGAGCGGTCGTGCAGGCATCACGGCAGACGCATACGAGCCGCTTCGAAACGAACACCCGAAGAGTGCAACGGCAATTGCAGTAGCACGTCTAGAAGCAAGTTCCCAACTACTACGATGGCGTTAGCTCGTCAGTGATCGACCACAGATTTTCGAGGAGAAGAGGGCGCGCATGGCCACGAAGTTCAAGTCGGCGGGTCCTGCGACCTTCGAGGAATTGCTCACCGAGATTCGTCAGCGCGAGGGCAAGTTGTCGCCGTCGCACAAGAAGCTCGCCGAACGGGTGATGTCCGACCCCGAGGCGGTGGCGTTCATGACCATCTCGGAGCTCGCGGCCGCGGTCGGCGTCAACGAGGCCACCGTCGTACGGTTCGCGACGGGGCTGGGACTCAAGGGATACCCCGGGCTGACGCGCCTGTGCCGCGAACGCCTCCAGGAGCAGGCGCAGCTGCTGCGTCGTTTCGACAACCTCGAGCACATGGCTGCGGAGGGAGCCGGACTGCTGGAACAGGCCGTCGCGCTCGATCAGGCCAACATTGCCCGCACATTCGCCCGGATCGAGGATCCCACCTGGGATTCAGCGGTCGAGCACCTCGCCCGCGCGCCGCGTGTGCACGTCATGGGGTTGCGCAAGTGCCACGCGCCGGCGTACTTGCTCGGATACCTGCTGCGCATGCTGCGCGAGGACGTGGAGACGGTCAACGCCAGCGTCGGTTCGCTGACCGACGACCTGCGTCGGGTCCGCGAGGGCGACTGCTTCGTGGCGATGTCCATCCACCGCTACAGCGTCGACACCGTCCGGGCCGCCGAGTGGGCGCGGCACAGTGGCGCACACGTCATCGCGTTCACCGACAATGCCAGCTCTCCGCTTGCCGCGTCGGCGCACGACACCTTCTACATCGACGCGTCGAGCGCCTCGGTGTTGCGGTCGATGACAGCATTCACCTCGCTCGCTCAGGCCATGTCCGGCGGCGTCGCACAGCTTCTCGGACACCGGGTGCGCGAAACCCTCCTGGAGGAGGAGAAGCTCTTGAGMAGCTTCAGCGTGTACGTCACCGATGCCGCGACAGGCAAGCACCACTAGCCGATCCACGCCCGGTCCGCACACAGGAGCGTGGGGTGCACCCGATCGGGTGCACCCCACGCTCATTGTGCGCGAGGGCTACTGCTGACGGGATTCGGCCAGTCTGGTGTTGCTGTTTTCGGCGGGAACGGTGGTGCGTCGCTGATGAATCAGGCCCGCAGCGACGGCCAGCGCGGTGACGATCGCGGTCAGCACCAAGGGCGTCCGGGTGGCGGAGGTGAAGGCCATACCGGCGACGATGGCGAGCAGGACGACACCCACCACGTACGACAGGTACGGGAAGCCCCACATCTTGACCGGTAGCGCAGCCTTCTCTTCCGCCGTCTTCTTGCGGCGACCGACGATCTGGGTGCCACAGATGCACAGATAGACCACCACGGCGACGGCGCCGGACGAGCTGAGCAGGAAGGTGAACACGGCGCCGGTGGGCAGGAAGTAGTTCGCGATGACCGCGAAAAATCCGGCACTGGAGGCCGCGAGCACCGCCTTCACGGGAACTCCGGACTTGCCGGTCCGGGCGAGCACCCGGGGTCCTTCCCCGCGGCGGGCCAGCGAGAAGAGCATCCGGGAGGAGGAGTAGACGCCCGAGTTCAGGCAGGACAGCACCGCCGTGAGGACGACGAGGTTCATGATGGTGTGCGCGCCGGGCAGGCCGAGGAGGTTCAGCACGGCGGTGTACGGGCTCTTGGTGACCTCGGCGGTGTCCCACGGCAGCAGGGTGACGACGACGAGGATGGAGCCGACGTAGAAGATCAGGATTCGCCAGGCGACGCTGCGCATGCTCTTGCGGACCGCCTTGACCGGATCCTTCGCCTCACCTGCGGCGATGGTGACCAGTTCGGTGCCGAAGTACGAGAAGAACACCGTCAGGGTGGCGATCAGCAGCGGGGTAAGACCGTTCGGGAACAATCCACCGTGCCCGAGCAGATTCGAGGTGCCGGGAGAATCGAAGTGCGGCAGGACGCCGAGGATTGCGGCGACGCCGACACCGATGAACAGCACGATCGCCGTCACCTTGATCATCGCGAACCAGAATTCGAATCGCGCAAAGGAGGTGACCGCCGCCAGATTCACCCCGGTCAGCGCCGTCATGAAGATCAGTGCGTACAGCCAGGTGGGCACGGCGGGGATCAGTTGGTTCGCGATCGCGGCGCCGGCGATCGCCTCGAAGGCGACTGTCACGCACCAGTGATACGCGTAGAGCCACCCGACGGAAAGCCCGGCCCACGAACCGAGTTCGCGGGAGGCGTAGGTCGAGAACGAACCGGTCTCGGGACTCGCGGTGGCCAGTTCGGCGAGCATCCGCATCACCAGGATGATGAGGAGCCCGGTGAACAGATAGACCAGGAC
>NZ_JBFUHV010000128.1:0-26503 GCF_056402215.1 Rhodococcus sp. P4_B6
CACTCTCCCACTCTCCACTCGACTGGTGCGCGAAAATCAAGTGATCGCCATCGAGGATCTGAGTGTGCGGAACATGGTCAAGAATCGGTCGTTGTCTCGGGCGATCTCGGATGCGGGGTGGTCCGAGTTCCGGTCGATGCTCGAGTACAAGGCCGACTGGTACGGGCGGCGGGTGGTGGCGGTCGACCGGTTCTGTCCGTCGTCGAAGACCTGCTCGGTGTGCGGGGCGGTCGCCTCGGCGATGCCGCTGGACGTGCGGGAGTGGACGTGCCGATGCGGCGTCGTCCACGACCGCGATGTGAACGCGGCGAAGAACATTTTGGCCGTCGGACTGACGGTGGCAGCCTGCGGAGACGGTGTGAGACCCCCTCGCACATAACGTGCGGGGCGGCGACTGTCGGTGAAACAGGAACCTCGAGGCGCGAGTCTGGAGGGATTCTCGGTCGTTCACGGCCGAGAGCAAGTCAAGTCTCGAGTCTTGCGACTACCGTGGACTGCAGGAGATGGTCCGCATGACTCTCGCGGAGTTCGACACACGCCGGAAGACCGTCGACACCGACCGTGGACCGGTCAGCTACCTCGATTCCGGCTCCGGCCGCGTGGCGTTCTTCATTCACGGCGTCGGGACGTCCGGCTACCTGTGGCGCAACGTGATCCGTCAACTCGAGGACGAACGACGGTGCATCGCCCTGGACCTCCCGCTGCACGGTCGCACCCCCGCCGCACCCGATCAGGACTTCACGCTGGGCGCACTGGCCGACGTCGTCGCGGCCACCTGCGACGCGCTGGGTTTGGAGAAGGTCGACGTGGTCGCCAACGACACCGGCGGCGCGGTCGCGCAGATCTACGCCGCCCGGCACCCCGACCGGTTGTCGACGCTGACGCTGACGAACTGCGACACCCACGACAACGTGCCGCCGAAGGCATTCCTGCCGGCCGTGTTGCTGGCCCGGGCCGGACTACTCGCCCGCATTCTGCCGCCGTTGACGCGGAAGGTGAAGAGGGCTCGTAAGCTGTTGTACGGCACCGGGTATCAGAACGTGCGTTCGCTGCCGGAAGAGGTCGTCGCGGCGTACGTCGAGCCGCTGCTCGGCACCCGCGACCGCGCGTTGCTCTTCCAGCGCTGGATCGCGTCTCTGAATCCGCGCGATCTGCTCGCGGTCGAGCCGGACCTCGCGGCGCTCGCGGTGCCCACGCTCATCGTGTGGGGCACGGGAGACCTGTTCTTCCGGACCCCGTGGGCCTACCGGCTCCGCGATCTCATTCCGGGAGCGCGGGAAGTCGTGGAGATCCGGGGCGGCAAGCTGTTCTTCCCCGACGAGCGTTCGCGCGAACTCGTCGTCGAACTGCGCAGATTCTGGGCGGCCCGGTCCTGAGCCGGATTCAGCGCAGCGGGTCGAAATGCCGCATGACGGCGGGAACCTCGCCCCCGGTCATGGAGTCGGCCATCATGCGTCCGGTGAGCGGACCCAGGGCGATGCCCCACATGCCGTGGCCGCCCGCCACGTGCACACGGGGGGAGCGGGTGGCGCCGACGAGCGGAAGTCCGTCGGTGGTGCAGGGCCGGGATCCGACCCACTCCTCCCGCCGCGATTCCCAGTCGATGCCGGTGAACATGGGCGTCGCAGCCGCGATGATCGCCTGCACCCGGCGCGGGTCGAGAGGTGCGTCGGGACTGCGGAATTCCATCATCCCGGCGACGCGGAAACGGTCGTGCAGTGGGGTGCACGCCACGCGCTGGGTGGGGAAGTAGATGGGGTTCTTCGGCATCTGCTCGGGCTGGACACTGAAGCTGTACCCGCGGCCGGCCTGTACCAGGGCGCGGACACCGAACGGGCGGGCGAGAGTATTGAGGTGTGCGCCGCCCGCGAGGACGACGGAATCGGCGGTCACCGTGTCGCCGGAAGCCGCGACCAGCCGGACGCCCGACTGCCCCTGATCCTGCACCGTCGCGACGTCGAAGCCGGACCTGATCTCGCCGCCCCGGGCGCGGACGGCGTCGGCGAGCGAATGCACGAAACGCGGCGGGTCGATGAAACGCTGGTTGCGCAGCCGCAGACCGGAGTGCACGCCGTCGCCGAGACTCGGCTCGAGAGAGTGGATCTCGTCTCGGTCGACGCGGTCGTACTCGACCTCGCCGCCCGCGGCCTCGACGTGGCGGAACTCGTCGACGAGCGCTTGCCGGTCCTCGTCCGACTTGAACGCGGTGAGGAACGGGTCGGCGAGATGCGTGTGCTCCCGGACGCCGCCGTCCGCGAGTTCGTCGTAGGCGCCCAGGGAGATCCGGTTGACCTCGGCGTACACCTTCATCGCGTCCGCCCACCGGGAGGGCGTGCAGTGCCGGGCGAAGCCGACGAGGAAACGCACCAACCGCAGATCGGTCGTGAACGGCACATAGACCGGCGAGGACGGATTCAGCATCGCGCGCAGGCCGTACCGCAGCACGGCCGGTTCGGGCAGCGGCAGCGTCAATGCCGGTGCGAGCCAACCTGCATTGCCCCAGGACGCATCCGCCGCGACACCCGCACGGTCGACGACGGTGACGCGCACGCCACGCTCCTGGAGGAACCACGCCGTGGACAATCCGACGACGCCTGCTCCGACGATCGCGACATGGTCAGGGCGCTGCACTGTGCTCATGACTCCATCATCGGCGGGCGACGGAGCCGGGGCAGTAGCCGTTCGGCCAATCCCGGACAGCGCCCCCTGTGCAATCGGCCAGGGGTCACAAATCCCCCAGCGGTCACCAATCCCGCAGTCCCGTCAGCTTCAGGTGCAGCATCAGGATGAGCCGGGTGTCCGCGTCGGTCAGGTCCACGTCGCACGAGTCGACGCAGCGCCGCAGCCGATTCCTCAGCGTGTTGGGGTGCACGTGCAGCGCGGCGGCGGCATCGGCGACGTCGCCGCCGTGCGCCAGGAAGGCGCGGGCGGTGGCGACGAGATCGGTGCCGTGCTGCACGTCGTGCCGGGTGAGCGCGGCGAGCGGGGTGAGCTCGCCCAGGCCGTCGAAGATGTCGGCGACGCGCAACGCCAGCACGGACGCGAGACTGTCCCGCATCGTCCCGGCGACACCACCGGACCGGGAGTGCTGCAGCACGGTGAGCACCCGGTCGGCGTCCCCGCGCGACAGGTGTGCCTGGCTGGCCGTGCTCACCTCGCGTCCGACGGCGACCACGAATGTTGCCCCGCTGCGGGCGCGGCCGAGGAAGTCCTCGGCGAGGCGCCGGACGTCCTTCTCCGACGCGGCGATGACCACGTAGATGACGTCGTCGAGCTGCGCGGCCACCGAATCGACCGCCAGTGTGTCGAGGTACAGGCCGAGGGAGGCGAGCAGACCGGAGGGCAGCGGGCGCCCGATCGCGACGGGGGCGGCCGCCGCGACCGTCAGCCGTCCCTCCAGCCGGAGGTCGTCGGCGGCACGGAAGGCGGGCTCGCCGCCGTTGATCAGCGCGCGGACGCGGTCGACCTGCATCCGGCGCGTCACGTCCACCCGTTCCCGCTCCGCCGCGATGTGCTCGGCGACGACCGGGACCGCGGACCGCAGGATCGATTCCTGTTCCGGAGTGGGGGCCGACGTCATCGCCGCCCAGATCGACCCGACCGACCGTCCCGCGTCCCGCACCGCGATCACCGCGCGGGGAGTCATGTCCGGCAGTCCCATGTCCACGTAGAAGACGTCGGTGTCCCGGTGCAGGCGCTCGAAGACGCCCGCGGCCTCGAGGAGTTGCCGGTACTTCCCGGGCACCTGCCGTCCCAGGATGGTCTCGATGCGCGCTTGGTCCACGGCCTGCTCGCCGCTCGAATAAGCCAGGACGGTCGAGTTCTCGTCCTCGATCGTGATCGGGGCCCCGATCAGCTCGGCCAGCGACCCCGCCACCGTGAACAGGTCTTCACCGCGCAGGTCCATGGGTGCGAGCCTAGTTGCCGGCCGCGGTCCGGCCGGGTCTTCGCCGCGGTCCCGTGTCGTCGAGACACGGCCCTCCGGGTCCTGGCGGTGGCCACCCGTCACGGGCATTGTGGGGGTATGGCGGCGACGCAGGGCGGAACCGGAACGATGACCGCGTGGCGCGTGGTCGCTCCGGGCCCCGTCGCGGGCCACCCGCTGGAACGGGCGAGCGAGCCCATACCCGAGCCGGGGCCGGGCGAACTTCTCGTGAAGGTTCTGGCGTGCGGAGTGTGCCGCACCGACCTGCACGTGACCGAGGGGGATCTTCCCGTGCACCGGCCCCGGGTGATTCCCGGCCACGAGGTGGTGGGGGAGGTTGCCGCACTGGGGGATTCGGTGACCGAATCGTTCGCCGTCGGGGACCGGGTGGGCATCGCCTGGCTGCGGCGCACGTGCGGACAGTGCGCGGCCTGCCTGCGCGGCGCGGAGAACCTGTGCAGGCAGTCGCAGTACACGGGATGGGACGCGGATGGCGGGTACGCCGAATTCGCGACGGTCCCGGCCGACTACGCGCTGCACCTGCCGGCGGGGTACACGGACACCGAACTCGCCCCGCTGCTGTGCGCCGGGATCATCGGCTACCGGGCACTCGAGCGCGCCGCGGTCCCCGTCGGCGGCGCGCTCGGCATCTACGGGTTCGGCGGCAGCGCGCACCTCACCGCCCAGGTCGCGTCGACGCGCGGCGCCCGGGTGCACGTCATGACGCGAGGGGCGGAGGCCCGGGCATTGGCGGAACGACTCGGGGCGACGTCCGTGCAGGGCGTGCGCGACACACCGCCGGAGCCCCTCGACTCCGCGATCCTGTTCGCCCCGGTCGGCGACCTGGTGCCCGTCGCGATGGAGGCGCTCGCCGACGGCGGCACCCTCGCCGTCGCCGGAATCCACCTCACCGACATTCCCGCGCTCGAGTACCAGCGGCACCTGTTCCGGGAACGGCAGATCCGCAGCGTCACCGCCAACACCCGTTCGGATTCCGTCGAATTCCTGCGCATCGCAGCGGAACACCGGCTGAGCATCGACACCCACCCGTACCCACTCGACCGCGCCGATCGGGCCCTCCGGGACCTGGCAGGCGGAAAGTTCAGCGGTGCAGCAGTTCTCGAGCCGTAGAGGGAGAGAGATATGAGCGAACACGCAGGGGCACCCGTCGTCGTCGGTATCGACGGGTCCCGGGCCGCGCTCGACGCGGCGCGCTGGGCCGCGGGCACGGCGGTCCGGCTCGGTGCCCCGCTCCTGCTCGCCCACACGTACCCGGACGAGGCCACGTTCTACAACGGCAACGCGATGATGATCGACGCCCAGTTCATCCAGGAACTGCGTGAGGACGGCAACTCGATGCTCGACGCCGCCACCGCCGTCGCCCTGCAGGATCAACCCGGACTCGCCGTCGAGCGCGACGTCCGATCCGGGACCGCGGCGTCCCACCTGATCGAGCTGTCCCGGGCGGCGCGGATCGTCGCGGTCGGCGCGCAGGGTGCGGGTGCGGTCACCGACTATCTCCTCGGATCCACGGTCCTCCGGACGGTCAACCACGCGCACAGCCCGGTCGCGGTGGTCCGGGGAGAGCCTGCGCCGGAATCACCGGACGCCCGCCCGATCGTCGTCGGCGTGGACGGCAGCCAGGTCAGTGAGAAAGCCGTCGAGGAGGCGTTCGCGCTCGCGTCCGCGTTCGGGGTCGGTCTGGACGCGGTGCACGCGTGGAGCGGGGAGAAGCAGCACGGACTCGCGCACGCGTCCAAGTACGTCGACTGGGCCGCGTACGAAGAAGGGGAGAAGGCCGTCGTGTCCGAATGCCTCGCCGGGACCCGCGACGAATATCCCGACGTACCGGTGACCGAGGTGACGACACAGGGCGCGTCCGCCGACGTCCTGCTGCGGCACGCGGCGACCGCGCAACTGCTGGTCGTCGGTAGCCACGGCCGGGGCAAGGTGATGGGTGCCCTGCTCGGATCCGTCAGCCAGAATCTCGTGCATCACGCTCCCTGCCCCGTCCTCGTCTGCCGGACTCGGCAGTGATGCCGGGATAGGCTCCTGTCATGGCTGGGGTCGAGGGTGTCCTGCTCGATATCGACGGTGTGCTGGTTACTTCGTGGCATCCGATCGACGGCGCCGCCGCCGCGGTGCGGGAGGTGCGCGATCGCGGACTCGCGTGCGCGTACCTCACCAACACGACGTCGAGGACGTGCGACGAGGTCGCCGACGGCCTCCGGTCGGCGGGCATCGAAGCCGACTCCGACGAGATCGTCACCGCGGCCCGGCTCACCGCCGAGTACGTCCGGTCGACCTATCCCGGGTCGCGGGCCTGGGTCCTCAACAGCGGCGACATCACCGCGGATCTGTCCGGGATCGAACTGGACGACGACAACCCGGAGGTGGTGATCCTCGGCGGCGCCGGGCCCGAATTCACCCACGCCGCACTCAGCCGCGTGGTCGAGTTGATGCTCGACGGCGTCCCCGTCGTGGCGATGCACCGGGGCACCACGTGGGCCACCCACGACGGGCTGCGCATCGACACGGGCACCTACCTCCCCGGGATGGAGGAGGTCGCGGGAACCAACGTCGTGTCGGTGGGCAAGCCGTCGCTCGCCGCGTTCCTCACCGCCACCGATCTGATGGGTACGGGACCGGACGTGACGATGATGGTCGGCGACGATCTGACGGGTGACGTCCTGGCTGCGCAGCGGGTGGGACTCATCGGTGTGCTGGTGCGGACGGGCAAGTTCCGCCAGTCGATTCTGGACCTCGCCGCGCAGCGACCGGACCACGTCGTCGACTCCGTCGCGCAGCTGCCGAAGCTCCTCGACGAACTCGCCTGAGCGGGGTCCGGGACTAACCGGCCCGGAGCGGGTACTCTCGCGGCGAATCCTCCAATTCGACGTTCCCAGAAGGAGCTTCCATGCTCGCTGTCTCCACCCCCGTCACCTCGACCGCCTCGGCATCGCGTACTCGTATCTCGTCTCTCTTCGGCCGACGGCTGGCACGTGTGGGAGCGGCGATGGCCGTGGGTCTGGGCGTCGCGGCGGGAATCTCGGTGGCCGGCGCAGGCGTCGCCGGTGCCGCCCCCGTCAACTGCGTCTCCCCGCCGTCGGCCAACGACGTCCAGGTGTCGGACACCGCGAGCTGCGGCGCCAAGGCGACCGAGGCCGGCACCGCCCACGCGATGGCCGCGGACAGCGGCACCGCGGTGAGCGTCGCCAACGGGCACAGCGGCGCCACCACGTACGCCAACGGATACGGAACGTCGCTCGGTGCGTCGACGGGCTCGGGTCAGGCGTACGCGGTCTCGCTCGGCGGCGGCATCGCCCGTTCCGGTGCGGCCGACGGCACGACCACCGTCGCGATCGCGGGCTGGGGTTCGGGTGCGACGGCCGACGCGAACGGCGTGGACTGCGTCGGCGCGCTGTCTCTCGCCTTCAACCTGAACACCGGTCAGGTCTGCGCGATGCGCTGATCGCCCCGGCACAGCGCTTCCGTCCCGACCTTGCACTCACCCTGTTCGAGTGCTAAAAATGCACTTGGCACTCGCCGCGGGTGAGTGCCAGGTCGGGACGGTGAGACCGGGAACCACAGACACCCCTGGTCGTCCGTCGCGGGCACCGAACTCGGCCGAAGGCGTAAATGAGGCGACCCGACTAGCGGTCGCCTTGTGTGTCACCCCCAATCCGGAGGATCACTTCGCAATGGCCAAGATCATCGCGTTCGACGAAGAGGCCCGTCGCGGCCTCGAGCGGGGACTCAACGCCCTCGCCGACGCAGTCAAGGTGACGTTGGGCCCCAAGGGTCGCAACGTCGTGCTCGAGAAGAAGTGGGGCGCCCCCACGATCACCAACGATGGCGTGTCCATCGCCAAGGAGATCGAGCTCGAGGACCCCTACGAGAAGATCGGTGCCGAGCTGGTCAAGGAGGTCGCCAAGAAGACTGACGACGTCGCCGGCGACGGAACCACCACCGCTACCGTTCTCGCCCAGGCTCTCGTCCGTGAGGGCCTCCGCAACGTCGCTGCCGGCGCCAACCCGCTGGGTCTGAAGCGCGGCATCGAGAAGGCCGTCGAGGCCGTCACCGTGCGTCTGCTCGAGACCGCCAAGGAGATCGACACCAAGGAGCAGATCGCTGCTACCGCTGGTATCTCCGCAGGCGACCCGTCCATCGGCGAGCTCATCGCCGAGGCCATGGACAAGGTCGGCAAGGAAGGCGTCATCACGGTCGAGGAGTCCAACACCTTCGGCCTGCAGCTCGAGCTCACCGAGGGCATGCGCTTCGACAAGGGCTACATCTCGGCGTACTTCGCCACCGACCCGGAGCGTCAGGAAGCCGTCCTCGAGGACGCGTACATCCTGCTCGTGAGCTCCAAGATCTCCACGGTCAAGGACCTGCTGCCGCTGCTGGAGAAGGTCATCCAGTCCGGCAAGCCGCTGGTCATCATCGCCGAGGACGTCGAGGGCGAAGCCCTGTCCACCCTGGTGGTCAACAAGATCCGTGGCACCTTCAAGTCCGTGGCCGTCAAGGCTCCCGGCTTCGGTGACCGTCGCAAGGCTCAGCTCGCCGACATCGCCATCCTCACCGGTGGCGAGGTCGTCAGCGAAGAGGTCGGCCTCTCCCTGGAGACCGCCGGACTCGAGCTGCTCGGCCAGGCACGCAAGGTCGTCATCACCAAGGACGAGACCACCATCGTCGAAGGCGCGGGAGACCCCGAGGCCATCGCCGGTCGCGTGTCCCAGATCCGCGCCGAGATCGAGAACAGCGACTCGGACTACGACCGCGAGAAGCTGCAGGAGCGTCTGGCCAAGCTGGCCGGTGGCGTTGCAGTCATCAAGGCCGGCGCTGCCACCGAGGTGGAGCTCAAGGAGCGCAAGCACCGCATCGAAGATGCCGTGCGTAACGCCAAGGCTGCCGTCGAAGAGGGCATCGTCGCCGGTGGTGGCGTGGCTCTGCTGCAGTCGGCTCCCGCACTGGACGACCTGAAGCTCGAAGGTGACGAGGCCACCGGTGCGAACATCGTTCGCGTCGCCCTCGAAGCTCCGCTGAAGCAGATCGCCTTCAACGCGGGCCTCGAGCCCGGCGTCGTTGCCGAGAAGGTTCGCAACCTGCCCGCAGGTCACGGCCTCAACGCCTCGACCAACGAGTACGGCGACCTGCTCGAAGCCGGCATCAACGACCCGGTCAAGGTCACCCGCTCCGCGCTGCAGAACGCAGCGTCCATCGCGGCTCTGTTCCTGACCACCGAGGCCGTCGTCGCCGACAAGCCGGAGAAGGCCGGAGCGCCCGTGGGCGACCCGACCGGCGGCATGGGCGGTATGGACTTCTAAAGGCGGCTACGCCTACCGTGCGTGGCTGAGGAGTCCTCGGACTCGTTCACCGCGCACGGGCACGAAGTGCTCCGACAGAGCCCGGGACACCAACTGGTGTCCCGGGCTCTTTCTCGTCTGTGCGTCGTTTGCCGGGTCCGTTTCACGGCCACAGTGCTTTTCGGGGTTGTGTTCTCGTCTCAGTGTCCGGCAGGCATCAGCATCCAGGCGGCGAGGTAGACGAGGGCCGCGGTGCCGCCGGTGACCAGAGTGGCCACCACGGTGAGCAGGCGGACGAGGTTGACGTCCACCGAGAAGTATTCGGCGATGYCGCCGCAGACGCCTGCGAGCATCTTCTGGCTGTCGGAACGGGTGAACTGGCGGGGAGTGTTGCTGTCGAATGTCATGCCTCCATCCTGTTCGGTGAAACCGGTCCGCACCATCGGGATGTACCCCGATCTCCACCCTGGTCTTTCACCCTGAGCAGTGACGACGCGCCGAAGAACTAGAAATCCCACTCTTCGGGTCGAATTGGTGTAAGACTGAAGAATTTTTTGCGTCATCTATTTTTCTGGACAAATGAGATGCGTGTACCACGGCCAAAGAAGAGATGTGCGAAATTCGCCAACTCTTCGTTTCTTCGAAGGGGAATTCAAGGGCAACGACAAGAAAATGCCCGGAAACGGTGAATCGAGGTATGTTCTGTCGCTCTTCGATTACGGAATCGGGAATCCGGGGGTCGAGGTCTCGGCGTATTCCCTGGTGGTGCGGCGTGTTTCGGAGGTAATTGGGGATTTGCCGGTGTTTGATCAACGGTTCTTCGTTAAGTCAACGATCGCAAATGTTTACCACTTCGTGCTTATTCGGAGCGAAAACTCGGGTACAAATGACGGAGCCCCTGATCGCAGGGGGAGTTCGAAAATCCACTGCGTCGAATAGGAGTAATACTATGTCCGACAGCCTTTTGGGTCTGCTCGAAGCGCTCACCACACTGATCGGCTTCCTCGGGTCCGTCGGGGGATAGGGACACCCCGTTTCGACCCCACTTCTGAACGAGAGCTGGAGTTCGCATGACATCATGTGGGCTCCAGCTCTCGCCTCTACGGAGTCGGGCAGGCGACGTCGCAGCGAAGGAGAACGATGGTCAACCGCACTGCAGCGGGTAGGTACGGGGTGCGCTTGGCGCTCGCGGTCGCTCTGACGACGGCCGTTCCCTGCCTCGGGGTCCAGGCGTCCGCTTACGCAGATCCCGCCGAAGACGCCACTGTCGCGGACGGCGGCTCCCACCTGGTGAGCACCGACCCGATCGACGACCGGCAGTCGACCATTCACGTGTACTCGGCGTCCATGGACCGCGAGATTCCGCTGCGGGTGATCACCCCCGCGGACACGAGCGCGCCGAGGCCGACGCTCTACCTGCTCAACGGTGCGGGCGGCGGCGAGGACTCCGCCACGTGGCAGGCCCGGACCGACGTCGTCGACTTCTTCGCCGACAAGAACGTCAACGTCGTCACGCCCATGGAGGGCGCGTTCAGTTACTACACGGACTGGGAGCAGACCGACCCGGAACTGGGCAACAACAAGTGGACGACGTTCCTCACGCAGGAACTTCCGCCGATCGTCGACTCCGCGCTCGGCACCAACGGTGTCAACTCGATCGCCGGCATCTCGATGGCCGGTAGCTCCGTGCTGAGCCTGGCGCAGTCGGCGCCCGACCTGTACCAGAGCGTCGGCGCCTACAGCGGGTGCGCGATGACCAGTACCGACCCCGGTCGCGCGTACGTACGTATGGTCGTCGAGGGTCGCGGCGGCGGCGACACCTCCAACATGTGGGGTCCTGAAGACGGTCCGGGGTGGGCCGCCAACGACCCGTACATCAACGCGGAGAAGCTGCGCGGACTCGACATCTATGTCAGCAACGGATCCGGGCTGCCCGGGGCGGGCGATCAGCTGAACGCACCGGGAATCAACGGCGACGTCGGAACGCTCGCCAACCAGATCCTCGTCGGCGGCGCCATCGAGGCCGCCACCAACCAGTGCACCCATGCGCTGGCGGACAGACTGAACGAACTGCAGATTCCCGCGACGTTCGACTTCCGGCCCACCGGCACCCACTCCTGGACCTACTGGCAGGAAGACCTGCACAAGTCGTGGCCGATGCTCGCCGCGTCGATCGGCCTCTAGCGTCCGGTCTCGGAACAGAATCGACCCCCGCAGATCCSGGATCTGCGGGGGTCGAGCCGTCTAGTCTGACGAAGTGGAGACAGTACCGATCCAAATGCCCGACGGAACCACTACTCCGGTTCGCCTGTTTCCCGGCCCGGACGACGCCCCCGTGATCGTGGTGTTTCCCGGCCTGGGAATTCCCGCCGGCTACTACGAACCCTTCGCCGAGGAACTCGTGTCCCGGGGATTCAACGCGGCGATCGGCGAACTCCGCGGCCAGGGCGACAGCCGCCCCCGCCCGAGCAGCGACAGCACGTACGGCTACCACGAACTGGTGGCCCTCGACTTTCCCGCGATCTTCGAAGTGGTGCGCGAGCGTTTTCCTGCGGCGACGCCGTTCCTGCTGGGGCACAGCATGGGCGGTCAGCTCGGTGTGATGTACGGGGCACGGATCCGCGGCCGGCTCGGCGGGATCGTGCTCGTCGCGTCGGGGTCGCCGTATCACCGCGGGTTCCCCGGGATCCATGCCCCGCGGATGCTCGTCGGCGCCGCGGCGATGTCGATGACCGCCAACCTCGCCGGGTTCTGGCCAGGCGACAAACTGGACATCGGCGGGTTCGGGCGGCAGTCGAAGGTGCTGATCACCGATTGGTCGCGATTCGCCCGCACCGGCAGGATCGAACCCGACGGCGCCGACATCGATTACGAGGAACGCATCGCCCGGCTGAAACTGCCGGTGCTGTCCGTGACCGTCGAGGGGGACGATCTGGCTCCGGAATCGGCGGCGAAGAACCTCCTCGCGAAACTCCCCAACGCCGACGTCACCCTGTGGCACCAGCCGCAACCACTCGGCCACAACGGGTGGATCCGCGAGCCCGCGAGCACCGTCGACCGGATCGTCGACTGGATCCACGACCACACCTGACCTGTGAGTACTTGTTAACCGCGGGCGGTTGAGAAGTACTCACAGGTGGGGGTCAACGGGTGAGCTGCTCCCACAGGAACGTGAACGTGAGCGCCGATTTGAACGCGGCCTGCGCGTTGTCCGCGGCCCCGCCGTGCCCGCCCTCGATGTTCTCGTAGTACCAGATCTCGTGGCCCTGCTCTTCGAGCAGCGCCGCCATCTTGCGGGCATGCCCGGGATGGACGCGGTCGTCGCGGGTGGAGGTGGTGACGAGGATCGGCGGGTAGTCCGCCGCCGCGTCGGTGTTCTGATACGGCGAGTACTCGCTGATGAACTTCCAGTCGTCCGGGTTGTCCGGATCGCCGTACTCGGCCATCCACGACGCCCCGGCGAGTAGCAGGTGGTACCGCTTCATGTCGAGGAGCGGGACCTGGCACACGATCGCGCCGAACAGTTCCGGGTAGCGGGTGAGCATGACGCCCATGAGCAGCCCGCCGTTGCTGCCGCCCTGGATTCCGAGCTGCTTCGACGTGGTGATACCCCGGGCCACGAGGTCGCGGGCGACCGCGGCGAAGTCCTCGAACGCTTTGTGCCTGCCCTCCCGCACCGCCTGGGTGTGCCACGACGGGCCGTACTCGCCGCCGCCGCGGATGTTCGCGACCACGTACGCGCCGCCGCGTTCGAGCCATGCGAACCCGACCGACCCGCTGTACCCGGGGACCATCGAGTTCTCGAAGCCGCCGTACCCGTACAGCATGGTGGGGCAGGGTCCGGTCACGTCGTCGCGGCGCACCACGAAATAGGGGATCTCGGTTCCGTCGTCGGACACCGCGAAGTGCTGCGACACCGACATGCCGTCCGCGTCGAAGAACGAGGGCGCCTGCTTGACGGGTTCGAGCGCACCACCGACGGAGCCGTACAGCAGCGTCGCAGGCGTGGTGAATCCGCTGGAGTTGACGAAGAAGTCGTCGCCGGTGCGTGGGTCGGTGCTGATGATCCCGCTCGCCGTGAGTTCCGGGACACCGTCGAGAGGCTTCTCCTCCCACCCGGTGTCGTTCGGCGTGAGCACCGACAGCTTGGTCTGCACGTCCGATAGTCGCACGAGGAGGAGGTGGTTCCTGGTCCACGTTCCCTGTTCGAGGGACGTGTGCTCGTCCGGGGTGAACAGCGGCGTCAGCTCGCGGGACCCGGCGAGGAAGTCGACGTAGTTCGCGACGAGTAGCGACCCGGCCGGGTAGACGGTGCCGTTCACCTCCCAGTCGGTGCGCGGACGGATGGTCAGCCACTCGCGGTACACGGACGAACCCGCGTCGTCCGGGGTGTCGATCCGGACCTTCGACCCGTCGGGGAGCAGTTCGTAGCGTTCGGAGTTGTAGAAGTCCATCGACCGGCCGACGAAGTGCCGCTCGTACCCGGGGGTGTCGTCGTACGACGCGCCGACGGACACGTCGGTGGTCTCGCCCTCGAAGACGGTGACCGCCTCGGTGAACGTGGTGCCGCGATGCCAGCGTTTCGCGATTCTCGGGTAGCCGGAGTCGGTCATCGAGCCTTCGCCGAAGTCGGTCCCGACGTACACGGTGTCCTTGTCGATCCAGCTGATGCTGGTCTTCGCCTCGGGCACGTCGAATGCGTGGTCGCCGCCGACGAATTCGCGCGTCTCGAGGTCGAATTCGCGCACCACGGACGCGTCGGCGCCGCCGCGCGAGAACGACAGCAGGGCACGTGACTGCTCGGGTCGCAGCACGCTGGCGCCTGCCCACACCCAGTTCTCGCCCTCCCGTTCGGCGAGTGCGTCGACGTCGAGCAGGACGTCCCAGTCGGGGTTGTCGGTGCGGTACTGCTCCAGGGTGGTGCGCCGCCAGATGCCGCGCTTGTGTTCGCCGTCGCGCCAGAAGTTGTAGAGGTACTCGCCGCGCATGCCCGCGTAGGGGATCCGGTCGTCCGTGTCGAGCACGTCCAGGATCCGGCTCTCCAGCGCGGAGAACCCGGCGTTCTCGGTGTACTCGGCGAGCGTGCGGGCGTTGCGTTCCCGCACCCAGTCGAGTGACCGTTCCGCGGTGACATCTTCGAGCCAGAGGAAGGGATCCGTCATGGCGCCATTCTTGCAGGCGGTGTCGTGCCTGGTCGCGGCGGGAAAGGTGTGACGGATGAGGCTACCCGCGGGTAACGCGACCGCGTGGAGACAGCGAATCGGGACGGGACTACCCTGAACAACCGTGACCTCACACTATGACGTCGTTGTCCTCGGAGCCGGTCCCGGTGGGTACGTCGCTGCTATCCGCGCGGCACAACTCGGACTGAGCACTGCCATCATCGAGCAGAAGTACTGGGGTGGTGTGTGCCTGAACGTGGGCTGCATCCCCTCGAAGGCTCTTCTCCGCAATGCCGAACTTGCGCATCTCTTCACAAAAGAGGCCAAGTTGTTCGGTATCTCGGGTGAGGCGTCCTTCGACTTCGGCGCCGCGTTCGACCGCAGCCRCAAGGTTGCCGAGGGCCGCGTCAAGGGCATCCACTTCCTGATGAAGAAGAACAAGATCCCCGAGTACGACGGCAAGGGCACCTTCACCGACGCCAACACCATCGAGGTCGCGCTCACCAAGGGCGGCACCGAGACGATCACGTTCGACAACGCGATCATCGCCACCGGCAGCACCACCAAGCTGCTGCCCGGCACCGAGCTGAGCACGAACGTCGTCACCTACGAAGAGCAGATCATGACCCGGGAGCTGCCCGGTTCGATCCTCATCGTCGGTGCCGGCGCGATCGGCATGGAGTTCGGGTACGTGTTGAAGAACTACGGAGTCGACGTCACCATCGTCGAGTTCCTCGACCGCGCGCTGCCCAACGAGGACGCGGACGTCTCCAAGGAAATCGAGAAGCAGTACAAGAAGCTCGGCGTCAAGGTCATCACCGGTGCCGCCGTGCAGAGCATCGACGACGACGGCTCCAAGGTCACCGTCTCGATCAAGAACAACAAGTCCGGCGAGACCGAGTCGGTCGTCGTCGACAAGGTGATGCAGTCCGTCGGGTTCGCACCCCGCGTCGAGGGCTTCGGCCTCGAGAAGACCGGCGTGCAGCTCACCGACCGCGGCGCCATCGGCATCACCGACACCATGCAGACGTCGGTGCCGCACATCTACGCCATCGGTGACGTCACCATGAAGCTGCAGCTCGCGCACGTCGCCGAGGCGCAGGCCGTGGTGGCCGCCGAGACGATCGCCGGCGCCGAGACGCTGCCGATCGAGGACTACCGGATGATGCCGCGCGCCACGTTCTGCCAACCGCAGGTCGCCAGCTTCGGTCTGACCGAGCAGCAGGCCAAGGACGAGGGCTACGACGTCAAGGTCGCGACGTTCCCGTTCGCCGCCAACGGCAAGGCGCACGGCCTCGGCGACGCCACCGGCTTCGTCAAGCTGATCGCCGACACGAAGTACGGTGAGCTGATCGGCGGCCACCTCATCGGCCCCGACGTCTCCGAGCTGCTGCCCGAGCTCACCCTCGCGCAGAAGTGGGACCTCACCGTCAACGAGCTGGCCCGCAACGTGCACACGCACCCGACGCTGTCCGAAGCCCTGCAGGAGGCCATCCACGGCCTCGCCGGACACATGATCAACTTCTGACCCGAACACCGACGAGGGCCCGCACAGTCTCTGTGCGGGTCCTCGTCGTTTCCGGGCGGATCCGTTCCGCGATCCGATGGCGAACTGCCCGCAGCGATGGCATCGTGGGGAAGATGACCATGCCGGACAGCACGCCAGAAGGATCCGAGGGCGAGTACAGCCTGGACGACGAAGACCAGCTGCAGCCGGAGGACACGTTGGTCGACCGAGGTGTGGACGACGTTCTCGACGAGGGGTATTCGCCTCCGGAGAAGCCGCTCGGGCTGAACGCGTTCGGAACGACGGCGGCCGAGCAGCGCGAAGGCGAGACCCTCGATCAGCGGCTCGCGGAGGAGGAACCGGATCCGGCGTTCGAGGAGGACGAGAACGTGGAAATCCTCGATGACAACGAGGTCGGACGGCAGCGTTCGGGGCGGCTTCTCGCCGAGAACGAGGGTGTGGGGGAGGACGAGGAGAAGGATCTCGTTGCTTTCGACATCGGAATCGACGGGGGAGCGGCGTCGGCGGAGGAGGCCGCGGTCCACATCGTCGACGAAGAGTCCGACCTCGACGAACTCAGCTGACGCCGCGACCGGCGTCGTACCTTTCTTGCGCAGCCAGAACGTCGGGTACGCGCGATTCGACCARTTCGATCAGGCCGATCAGGCGTGAACCGACCTCGGCGCCGAGCGGCGTGAGGCTGTATTCGACCTTCGGCGGGATGGCCTCGAGCACGTCGCGAACCACGAGGCCGTCTCGTTCGAGTGCTTGCAGTGTCTGCGACAGCATGCGTTCGCTGACACCGTCGACGCGTCGGCGGAGTGCGCTGAATCGGTAGTTTCCCTCGGTCAGTGCCGCGAGCGCGAGCACACCCCAGCGGCCGGTGACGGTCTGCAGGGTCTCACGAGACGCGCAGTTGCGCGCGAAGACGTCCGCTTCGAGGGTGCGGTCTTCGCTTTCCTGTGCTGGGTGAGCGGGCTCGGACATGCGTCCAGTGTATCCGACGAAGAGGAAGCACTTACTGAAGTATTTGCACTTACGAAAAATTAGTGCATGATGGAAAGTGAGCTTGAACAGTCAACTCGCACCACTACGCGCTAGGAGTTCGTCATGACCATCGCCGTCACAGGAGCAACCGGACACCTCGGCAGGCTCGTCGTCGAGGCACTGCTCGACAAGGGGGTACCCGCCGCCGACATCGTCGCCGTGGTCCGCACCCCGGCCAAGGCCGCAGACCTCGCGGACAGGGGAGTCGAGGTCCGGCAGGCCGACTACAGCGATCGCGCCGCGCTCGAGACCGCATTCGCCGGCGTCGACAAGCTACTGCTCGTCTCCGGCAGTGAGGTCGGACAGCGGGTTGCCCAGCACGCCAACGTGATCGATGCCGCGAAGGCCGCCGGGGTCGGCTTCGTCGCCTACACCAGCGTTCTCGACGCGCAGAACAGCACGATCGGTCTGGCCGTGGAACACCGCGCCACCGAGGATCGGCTGGCACAGTCAGGGATCGACTTCGCGCTGCTCCGCAACGGCTGGTACTGGGAGAACTACCTCGGCAGCATTCCCGCGGCGGGCGAGACCGGTGCGCTGTTCGGGAGTGCCGGGACCGGTGTCGTCGCCRCTGCCGCCCGCAAGGACTACGCCGAGGCGGCCGCCGCCGTCCTGCTCTCCGACGGGCAGGCGGGCAAGGTCTACGAACTCGGCGGCGACGAGCGCCTGACGTACAGCGAACTGGCGGACGTCATTTCCTCCGTCATCGGAAAGCCGGTGTCGTACAAGGACCTTCCGCAGGCCGAGTACGCCGCGGCGCTCGAGGGTGCCGGACTACCCGCACCGATCGCGAGCATGCTCGCCGATTCGGATGCGGGCGTGGCCATCGGCGCTCTCGACACCGAGAGCGGCGACCTGCAGAGGTTGATCGGCCGCAACTCGACCCCTGCCGCCACCGCCCTCGCCGTGAGTACTTCTTAACGTCGGGCGGTTAAGAAGTACTCACGGGCGTAAGCAACCCAGCTGCCGAACTCGGTGATGTCCGTGGCCCCGTCGACCGCGTCGTGGGTGCAGCTGAAGCCCACCACGGCGCGGCCGTCGGACAATTCGACGCTCGTCAGGGCCATCGGGGCGGGCAGCGCCGCGAGGAAGCTGCCCAGCCCCGCAGCGGACACGCGGAACAGTTCCCCGGAAATCGGGGAGCCCGCGCCGGGACCGCGGCGGACGAGGCCGGGCTTGGGTGGGGTGGTGTCGAGCGCGGTGAGCCGGTACGCGTCGGTGGTGGTGACGGTGTCGACGAAGCGTGCCCCGATGTCCTCGAGCTGGAAGTGCAGGGGCTGCCCGCGCAGGTGCGCGCCGAACACGGCCAGTTCCACCCCCTCCTCGACGAGGGTGGGCGCGGGCGCGCCGAGCAGCCGGGCGGCGAGGTCGACGGCCACCTGATCGGCGAACGCCGGCACCACGAACATGACCCCGAACGGTTCGCCGGCGGCGGTCGGGGTGCCCGGGACGGCGACCGCCGCCATGTCGAGCAGGTTGCAGAAGTTCGTGTAGGTGCCCATCCGCCGGTTGATGCCGATCGGATCCGCTTGCACGGCAGCGATGGTCGGGTGTTCGGTGGTGGTGGGCAGCAGGAGTCCGTCGAAACCGGCCAGCAGATCCCGCGTCTGCGCCTTGACGCGGGTGAGCGTGTCGAGGTCGGCGGCGAACTCGTGGCCCGCGGGCTTGCGCGCCGACTCGACGATGGCGGTGACCACAGGATCGGCACCCGCAGGCGCCGTGTCGAGGAATTGCCCGACGGCGGTGTACCGCTCGGCGACGACGGCGCCGTCGTACAGCAGTCGGGCGGCATCGAGCAGCGGGGAGATGTCGACCGCCTCGGCGGCGAACCCGCGGTCCGTCAACGACGCGACCGTGTCGGCGAACGCCGCGCGGTACTCCGGCGTCAGCAGGGCGAGATTTGCTTCCGTGGGAATCGCGACGCGTGCGTGCGTGGGCGCGGCGAGCCGGACGTCGGACGGCCACGCACGGCTGCGCGGGTCCGCGGTCGCGGGGCCAGACATGATGCGGGCGGCAGTCACCGCCGTGTCGAGTTCAGTGGCGAAGACGGTGACGCAGTCGTAGTCGACGCACGCCGGAACGACCCCGTCGGCGGGGATGACGCCGAGTGTCGCCTTGATTCCGACGAGGCCGTTGAACGCCGCCGGGACCCGGCCGGATCCCGCTGTGTCGGTGCCGATTCCGATGTCGGCGATGCCGAGGGCGACGGCCACCGCCGAACCCGAGCTGGATCCGCCCGACACACGTTCGGGGTCCCACGAGCACCGGACGGCGCCGTACGGACTGCGTGTCCCGACCAGTCCGGTCGCGAACTGGTCGAGGTTCGTCTTCCCGAGTACGACAGCGCCCTGGTCGACCAGGCGGCGCACGGCACTCGCGGTGACGTCCGGGAGATAGGCGAACTCGGGGCACGCGGCCGACGTCGGGAGTCCGGCGACGTCGATGTTGTCCTTGACCGCCACGACCTTCCCGGCCAGGGGCAGGTGCTCGCCGGCGTCGAGACGGGCCTGCACGGCAACGGCATCGGCGTGGACGTCCTCGGCGGGCCGGAGGGTGATCCACACCTCCGGGCGGTCCACCTCGGCGATCCGCCGGAAGGCGTCCTCGACCCGGGCGGTGGGGGACAGGGCGGCCTGTCCTCGGTTCACGGCATCGACAGTCATCAGTTTTCTGCTCCAATCACGACGAGAGGGGTGCCCGGGCCGACGATCGCGCCCGGTGACACGAGGACTTCGAGGACGGCGCCCGGCGAGGTGAACGCGACCGGCATCTCGAGTTTCATCGCCTCGAGCACCACGGCGTTCTGGCCCGCTTCGACGCGCTGCCCGGCCTCGACCTCGACGCGCCACACGCTGCCGACCATCGGCGCCTCGACGACGACGGCGCCCGGCGGGAAGTCGCCGCGCGCGGCCGGCTCGGGTGCGGTGACCTGTTCGACACGGTCGAATTCGCCCGACGCGCGCCACGCCGACTTCTCGGTCTCGAACGCCGCGGACTGCCGGGCGTCGAACTCGGCGATGGATTCGGCGTTGTCCTGCAGGAACTTCAGATGGTCGGCGAACGCGAACGTGCCGTCGGAGATCTCCGCGTCGAACCGACCGGCCACCGCCTGCGCGCGGTACTCGCGCAACCGCTCCGGGGTGACGGGTTCCCACACGATGCGGTCGAAGAACCGGAACATCCAGGGTTTGCCCTCGTCGAACGGGCGGTGCTGCCGGTAACCCGACCAGATCGGGACGGTGCGGCCGATCAACTGGTAGCCGCCCGGCGACTCCATGCCGTAGACACACAGGTACTTGCCGCCGATCCCGACGGCGTCGGATGGCGTCCAGGTGCGGGCCGGGTTGTACTTGGTGGTGACCAGGCGGTGCCGCGGGTCGAGGGGCACGGCCAGCGGTGCACCGAGGTAGACGTCGCCGAGCCCCAGTACCAGGTATTCGGCGTCGAACACGGCGTCCCGGACGTCGTCGACGCTGCCCAATCCGTTGATCCGCCGGATGAATTCGGTGTTCGACGGCAGCCACGGCGCTTCGTCGCGGACCCCGCTGCGGTAGCGGTCGATGGCCTCCGCGATGGACGGGTCGTCGAACGACAACGGCAACCGGACCGTGCGACTCGGCACCACCAGATCGTGCGTCGCCGGCAGCAGCTCCTCGATGTCCTGGAGGATGTCCAGCAGCCTCCCGGCCGGGAGGCGGTCGGCGTCGAAGTGCAGGTGCAGCGACCGGACACCCGGCGTGATGTCGATGACGCCCGGCACGCGGCGCCGGACCAGCGCCTCCGACAACGCGTGGACGCGCATGCGGAGTCCGAGATCCAGTTCCCGGTCCCCGTATTCGACGAGGACGTTGTCGTCGCCGGCGCGCAGGTACGCGACCTCCGGTCGGTCCAGGATCGGCGCGATGCGGTGCAGCACCCCGCCGTCGCTGTTCGCCGACCGGGTCTCCGCGGGCGGAACATCCAGTCTGCGAGACGAATCCGAAGAACGCAGCGAGTCCGCACCGTCGTCGGAGACCGCGACGAACCGCACGCTGTCGCCGGGCCGGATCTGCCCGAGCTTCCACCGGTGGGCCTTGGCGACGGTGAGCGGGCACGCGAAGCCGCCGAGGCTCGGCCCGTCGGGTCCGAGCAGAATCGGAGTGTCGCCCGAGACGTTGAGGGCTCCGACGCTGTACGGGTTGTCGTGCAGGTTCGACGGGTGCAGTCCGGCGTCGCCGCCGTCGGTTCTCGACCACACCGGCTTGGCGCCGTCGAGCCGGAGTCCGGTCCGGTTCGCGTGGGTCTGGACCTTCCAGGTGGTGTCGTAGAACTGTGCCATGTCGGAATCGGTGAAGTAGGCGGGCGCCGGCTGCGGTCCCTCGGTGACGGCGAGATGCCACACGTGCGTGAACTCCGGGATCGAGTCCTCCGGGACGGGATGCGGCGCGCCGAGACCCGTCGTGTTCTCGAACAGCGAGTCGTCGAACAGGCCCAGCACGTCGCCCGTCGCGACGGCCTTGCCCGTGATGCCGCCGAACCCGCCGAGCGTGAACGTGGCTGCGCTGCCGTGATAGAGCGGGGCGTCGATCCCGCCCCGGAACGCGACGTACGTGCGCAGACCCGTGTCCGCCGGAGTGCCGACGTCGAGTACGGATCCGGCCGGCGCTTCCACCGGGTGCCACAGAGGGATCGGCTCGCCGTCGAGGGTGACCGGGGCATCGGCGCCGCCCACGCAGATCACGGTGGCATCCGAGAACACCAGGCGCGGCCCCTGCAGGGTGCATTCGAGCCCCGGTGCGCCGGCCGGATTGCCGACCGCCGTGTTGACCAGCTGGAACGACAGGTCGTCCATCGGCCCGGACGGGGGAATTCCGACCTCCCACAGGCCGATCCGGCCCGGATGGTCCTGCACCGTCGTCATGGTTCCCGCACGGAGGACGTCGACGCGACGCCCGGTGGCCCGCAGATCGGCCAGCGACTGCGTGGTGTGCGCGGCGTCCAGAACGGTGTCGGCGACGCAGATCCGCCGGAGCTGGGGAAGGTTGGTCTGGATTCCGTAGATGTGGGTGTCGGCGAGCGCCTCCGCGAGGGCGGCGAACGCCGCCGTGCGCCGGTGCCCGCGGGTGATCACCTTCGCCAGCATCGGGTCGTAGAAGGCGCTCACCTCGGTGCCCGTGTCGACCCACGTCTCCACCCGCGTGTGAGCCGGGAACTCCACACCCGTGAGGCGTCCGGCGCTGGGACGGTAGTCGTGGCCGGGGTCCTCGGCGTAGATGCGGGCCTCGACGGCGGTTCCCCTGATCTCGGGTCCGGAGTCGGGCAGCCCGTCCAGCATGGAACCGTCGCCGCGGGCGAGCCTCAGCATCCACTCGACGAGATCCACCCCGGTGACCTCCTCGGTCACCGGGTGCTCCACCTGCAGTCGGGTGTTCATCTCGAGGAACGACGCCTCACCGCGGTCCACGTCGTAGACGAACTCCACGGTTCCGGCCGACCGGTAGTTCACCGAGGACGCGAGACCGCGGGACGCGGCCAGCAGTCGCTCCACCACCTCGTCGGAGAGTCCGGGCGCCGGCGCCTCCTCGACCACCTTCTGGTTGCGGCGCTGCAGTGAGCAGTCGCGGGTGCCGAGGCTGAGCGTGCGGCCGTGGCCGTCACCGAACACCTGCACCTCGATGTGCCGGGCGCGGGCCACGAAGCGTTCCAGGAACACCCCCGACGAGGAGAAGTTTGCCTGGGCGAGGCGCTGGACGCGGTCGTAGGCTTCGCGGAGCTCCGTGGCGTCGAAGCACGCCTGCATCCCGATGCCGCCACCGCCGCCGACCGCCTTGATCATCACCGGATAGCCGATGTCGGAGGCCGCGGACAGTGCGGCGTCGGCGGAGTAGAGGAGCCCGCTGCCCACGACGAGCGGGACGCCGACGGCGCGAGCGGCCTCGCGTGCCGTGTGCTTGTTCCCGAACGTGCGCAACTGTTCGGGAGTGGGACCGACGAACGCGATGCCCGCGGATTCCGCCGCCGCGGCGAACGCGTCGTTCTCCGACAGGAACCCGTACCCGGGATGAATCGCGCCTGCGCCCGTGGCGAGTGCGGCCTCCACGACGGCGTCGGCCCGCAGATACGACTCGTGGGCGGGAGCCGGGCCCAGCCGGACGGCGACGTCGGCCATCTCGACGTGCGCGGCCGCGGAATCGGCGTCGGAATACACCGCAACCGTCTTCAGTCCGAGAAGATGCGCGGTTCGCATGATGCGGCAGGCGATTTCGCCCCGGTTCGCGACGAGCAGGGTGTCGAAGGAGTACTCGATCGGCGGCGTATTCATCCCTGTGGACATGGTTGTATACGCTAAGGACGGGGTGTTTCACCGAGATTTCTCGAAGTAAAGCGTGGGTTAGTAACACCTCTCACGGTGTCGAGGGCTGCACCGGGGGGACGAAGTCGAACGTCGTGCCGAGCAGCCACACCAGCAGCAGGACCACCGGCAGGTGGAACATGAACTGCAGGAACGTGAATCCCACCAGATCGCGTGCCCTGAGCCCCAGCACCGCGAGCAGCGGCAGCATGAAGAACGGGTTGATCAGGTTCGGCAGCGCCTCGGCGACGTTGTACACCTGGACCGTCCAGCCCAGGTTCATCCCGACGTCGGTGGCCGACTGCATGACGTACGGTGCCTCGACCAGCCACTTTCCGCCGCCGGACGGCACGAACAGGCCCAGCACGACGGTGTAGAGGGCGATGACGACGGTGAACGCTCCGCCGCTGCCGATGTTCGTGAAGAACTCGGCGAGATGCTCCGAGATGGTGAGGCCGTTTCTGCCCTCGGCCTTGGTGAGGATCGCGGCCATCGCGGCATACAGCGGAAACTGGACCAGGATGCCCGCCGTGGCCGGGACGGCCAGGGCGACCGCCTGCAGGAATTTACGCGGCGTCCCGTGCAGCACCAGCCCCAGCATGAGGAAGACCAGCAGATAGCCGTTCAGGCTGCTGACGACGGTGAGCAGGGGTTTGGTCACCAACTGGGAGACGAGCCATCCCAACGTCATCAGACCGGCCAGTATCGGCAGGATCCGGCTGTACTCGAGCCATTCTCCCGGTCGCGATCGAGGCGGGACGTCCTTCGGCCGGTCGTCGAGGTCCACCTCCAGGTCCTGGGCGGTGGTGACGGCGGCGCCCCGCGGCGCCGAGAAGTGGGCGATCACCACGGTCAGGGCGATGATGATCACGCACATCAGCAGCGACTGCCACGTGAAGATCGTGGTTCCGAAGTCGAGAACGCCGGTGATCGTCAGGAGCGCCGGGGGCAGCGAGGCGGCGGTGGCCTGGAGTTGGGCGGCGGAGGACGACATGCCGAGCGCCCACACTGCGCCGAGGCCCATGAAGGCCGCCGCGCCCAGAGCACGGTAGTCCACCCGCAGGTCGGTTCGGCGCGCGATCGCCCGGGCCAGCAGCCCGCCGAACACCAGGCTGAGCCCCCAGTTCAGGAACGAGACCGACATGGACAGGAAGGCCACGAAACTGACTGCGCTGCGTGCAGTCCCGGGCACCGTCGCCAGACGGTCGATCAGCCGGGCCACCGGTGGGGACGTCGCGACGACGTACCCGGTCAGCACCACCATCGCCATCTGCAGGGTGAACGCGGTCAGATCCCAGAACCCGTCGCCGAACGCGTCCACCACTTCCTGCGGAGACGAACCGTTGGCCAGTGCGGCGACTGCGACGACGAAGACACCGACGAGGGCGAAGACGTAGGCGTCCGGAAACCACTTCTCCGTCCACCCGGCCAGCGACTGCGCAACCCGCGCCAGACCCTTCTCGGAACGGACGTCTTCGGTGGCGGAGGTCATGCAGCTGTTCCTCTTCTCTGCGTTCTCTGCGCTGTGCGGAACCTATGAGTAGTCGCGTTCGATCCGCAGCGTCCCGATGGTGGTGGCCAGGGCGTCGTACTGGGTCACCAGAAAACAGAACTCGATCAGCCGGCGATCGTCGAAGTACGCGGCGAGCGCCGACCACGTGGCATCGTCCAGATTGTCGGTGGTGACGAGTTGGTCGACAGCGGTGAGGATGGCGCGGCGGCGCGCGTCCCAGCCTTCCGCGTCGGGACCTTCCAGCACCTGTTCGAGCAGCGCCGGGGTGACGCCGGCCCGGCGTCCGAGGCGCACGTGGTGGTCCATCTCGTAGCCGCACTTCCGCAGGTGCGCCACCCGGAGGATGATCAGTTCGGTCTCGTGGCGGGAAATCTTTCCGCCCGGCATCAGCTTGCCGGAGTAGTGCAGCCACGCGCGGAAGAGACCCCCCGTGTGGCCCACCGTGCTGAACAGATGCGCGTCCGGGACGCCGGCGACGCGGGAGATGACGCGCCACAGCACCCAGTTGACGGGGCCGAGTTCCTTCAGACGTCCCGGTGGAATGCGTGCGGTCACGCCGCCCCCTCTCCTTCTACTCGCCCCCTGGCAGGAACGGGTGCGTGCGTGCGTAGTTCGATCGACCGGGTCATCTCGGTCGCCCGAGATGCGAGGCCCCGAAGTGGGAGGGCCCGGAGTGCGAGCATACGCACAGAATCCGTCCCGGGTACCCGGGACGGCGCGGAAATCCGGTTCTTCCGTCCCGCGATTCCCCGTTCGAGCGCGTCGACCGCCACCGTGATCGAGGACGTCCGGGCGAGTGCGCTGCCGCGGGGTGCGGGGACCGCGACGCCGTCGAAACCGATCAGGGTGCGATCGGTGTCGATCTCGCCGAGCCGGGCGATGCCGACCCGGGTCCCGAGCGGCTTCAACTCCTCCCGCAGCGCCTCGCCGAGTTCCTCGGCGCCGCCTCTCGTCGCGCTGTGAACGCCACGCAGCGGGTCGAATGCCGTCGACGATGCCACGACCAGCGCGTATCCGTTGCGATGCCCGATGTACGGCCCCGCGGCCCGCAGCGTGTGGTACGTCCCCAGCACGTTGACCTCGATGGCGTAGCGCATCACTTCCGGATCACCCGCGACAATGTGCGCCGGGGGTGTCACGCCCGCGTTCGCGACGACGACGTCGAGGCCGCCGAGCCGGTCGGTGAGGTAGTCGAACGAGTCCTCGACGGCACGCCGGTCGCGGATGTCGCACCGGCGCCACGGCGCCCGGCCGCAGGTGGTGGCAGTCTGTTCGAGGAGTTCGGGTTCGAGGAGTTCGGGTTCGAGGCCGAGCAGCCCGACGTGGGCGCCCCGCTCGTGAAGTCGTCTGGCGAGTCCGGCGCCGATTCCCCGGGCCGAGCCGGTGATCAGGACGCGACGTCCGACCAGATTCTCTTCGAGAGTGCGTGACCGCGGAGCGTAGCGCGCAATCCCGGTCCTTCAGGGCCGGATTAGACAGTATGAGGGTATGGGCTGGGGCCCACTCCACATGTGAACGTGGGTTGCCGACAGGAAACGGGTCCTGGCCGGTAGAGCCACAAGATGTGGGAGGCCCCAGCAATGAATCAGCGTACGAGTGTCGGATTGGATGTGCACGCACGATCGGTCGTCGCGTGCGGCCTCGACGGGCGGACCGGTGAGCTGTTCGAGCGCCGATTGACGCCCGATCATCGCGACATACTCGAGTGGATC